>NZ_HF999108.1:54287-58612 GCF_000433815.1 Blautia sp. CAG:257 | reverse complement strand
GACATTTTATGAATACAGGATTATACTAAAGGCAACAAACAGAACAGGAGGAACAGATGAAAAATCTGAAACTGAAGTTCGCACGAATGGAAAAAGGACTCTCTCAGATCGAACTGGCAGAAAAAGTCGGCGTTACCAGACAGACCATCGGAATGATGGAGGCCGGGGATTACAATCCTTCTCTGAAGTTATGCACAGCCATCTGCCGGGAGCTGGGAAAAACCCTTAACGATCTGTTCTGGGAGGACGTATGAAGCCAGTATCAGCTGTTACCGTATACCGAAAGGAAACAGCCTGATCACAAAAATTTTCCTTTCCGCATTTCAGGAGGTGAATCATGAAACAGAAATTAGACGAGCGTCAAATACAGGAAGCTACAAAAATTGCATCTATCAGTTTTTATGTCATGTATGGAGTCTGCGCACTTGCGATTATCCTGCAGCTTATTGTCACAGGCCGCCTGGAAAATGTGATCGGTGAAACAGCAGTAATAGCCGCAGGCGGAATTGTATACCTTTCCGGCTCCGTAAAAAAAGGACTCAGCCGGGAAAACTCTCCCTCTCCCCTGCGCAGCCTTTTTGAAAGCACAGTCTTTTCCGCCCTGTTTACAGTATTCTATGTATTTGCTATCCGAAGAAAAGCCGGACCAGAGGCAGAAATCAGTACTGCTGTCCTTCTCTTTTTTACAGGGATCACGGTTCTCTGCTTCTTCACACTGAGACTTATGAACTTCATGACAGAGAGGAAACACAGACAACAGGAACAAAAATATTCAGATGAGGAGTGAGCTTTATGGAAGAAAAACTGATCTGTATTACCACAGTAAAAAGCCGTATTGAGGCGGAGCAAATGCTTTCTTTTCTGAAAGAAAACGGTATTTATGCAGCTATTCAGGGAGGAGTTCAGGAGCTTTATACTGGCGACTCTGTTTCCGGCGACAAAATCATGGTCTCTGCCGCCCATAAGGAAAAGGCCCAAAAGCTTCTGGAAAATTTCTCTCCTGTTGAAACCAGGGCTTCTGATCCCGGAAGGCAGACAACAAAAACCCAGAAAGCCGTAAACTGGATTCTCTTGGGAATCATAGCCGCAATATTGGTTTTTGCAGTAATCCTCCTGCTGTAAACACAGCATTTTTATACGATACTTTGTAAAGAAAGATGTTTAAAATTCAAAAACAATACTCAAAAGTCACATAAGAAATAAAAAAGACAGATCTTACAACACCCTGCCTTTTCCATCTGGTTTAAACCGGCGGAATTTTGTGGCAGTCATAAGGTATCTGTCTTTTTTATATCTGCACTCATTAATATGCTCAAACACCAGCTCCAGAGATATCTCTGGAGCTCTTCTTGTTTCAGAGATCCTCTCTCTTACTTTTTATAATATGCTAATTATTAAAGCTTCCTGTTCCTCAAACCCGCGTTACAAACTGAAATTTTCCTATTTCAAATCAAAGAGGGAGTTTTCATAGTCCTTTACATAGTATCGTATATTTTTACGCCCTTTTTGAATAATGGTGTGTCCCTCTGCTTCTAATTTTTCTTTCTGTGCTTCGATACCATTTGGATATTTAGCATTGAGTTCTCCATTCGCTTTCAATGTTCTCCAATAAGGCGTTTCATCTTCTGAACGCTGATAGCTCGCCCATGCCACGATAGAAACAAAAATCCCTGCTGTAATCGGTTCTGTAAAGTCCGCACCGCTCAACTCCGCAAAGTATTCTCGTATCTTTCCAATAGTAATCACTTTTCCATAAGGAATTTTTTTTCATTACCTTATCATAGTCGATTGGTGGTGCAGAATACATTTTACTTCCACCATATTTTTCAATGCTTTTCTGGTCTGTAATGATTTGAAATTTTGGCATATCCTTATTATCATGCAACATAGCATTAAAATCTTTCTTATCTTCGTTTGCCATTTCTGCCACCTCCTACTTTAAGGATAGTCTGTTCGTCATTTCTATGCAATGAGGCTGTTTGAAAAATTTTGACAACTTCTAATTTTTCAGTCCAGTTCCAGTCTTATTGAAATTAATTCCTGCCAGCCCTGGTAACGTGAGCAAAAGCCCCTTGGATTGCGACCGAATTCCACGAATCCCATACTTTTATACAAAGCAATTGCATGGCTGTTTTCGCTTACAACCTCCAATTCCAATTGAGAATAGCCTGCTTTTTTTGCGCAATCTATGCAGGCTGCGATCAACGCGCGGCCTATTCCAATGCCGCAAAAATCTTTATCAACCGCAACCTCTAATTCTGCACGGTGTCTTATCTTGTTTGATCCCATACTGTCTACGCCCGCTGTTCCGACAATATGTCCGTCTACGACAGCGCAGAGATAAACTTCTCTGTCTGCGTGCTCTCTGTCCGCCAAAAACTGCCTTTCAAACGCTGTGTCAAAAGTTGCCTCATCCCTGTAGGATGCCAAAAAATCTGTCTGCTCATGAGTCAGGAGAAAAATATTTAAAACCTCCTGCGCATCATCACCAACAGCATTTCGAATGCAACATTTCTTATTATTCTTTAACAATACACTTTTTTCATACTGCATTTCTGCTCTCCTCCGCAAATCCTGTCCGATTTTAATAATAACTCTAAAAAACTTTTATTCTTTCCTGTATCCTCTTTACCTCTTATTACGCTGTCCCACAGCAACCATTGTGGCAGCAAAAAAACATAACGCTGCCGCAGCCCAGGCCGCAGTATGTCCTACAGCTCCTGCCGCACAAAAACAAAGTCCTACCGTAAGCAAAACTCCGTACAAAACCTTCATACATTCTCTCCTTAATAACATCCTGAACCAATTCTTCTGCATTATACCAATCACTTAAACATTTTCCCTGACAACAGCTCTTCTTCTCCCATGTGCCTTTCTCACTCGATCAGCCCATGTCAATCTTCAGATCTCCCGGTTTAATGATTCCTTTTGCCCGGAACACTTTTCCTATTGCCCAGGTGATCACGATCGGAAGCACAAAACAGATCAAAATCATTCCAGCCCACTGGAAAGCGCCTGCTTCATATCCCTTTGGCAGTTGTGACCACCCTGTTATGATTCCAATAGGTCCCACAAGTCCGGAGGTTCCCATACCGGAAGATATTGCAGGCCCGTTATTCCTCATCCGGAACACGCAGGTAGAAAGAGCGCCTGTAACAGCCGCGGTAATGGTAGGCGGAATCCACAGCACAGGCTTTTTCATCAGATTCGGCACCTGAAGCATGGAAGTTCCAAGCCCCTGCGCCACAAATCCGCCGATTCCGTTATCCGGAAAGCTTAACACCGCATATCCCAGCATATGGGCGCAGCAGCCTGCGGTCGCCGCTCCGCCTGCAAGAGAAAGTCCGTTCCAGATTTCCATTGTCACAGTACCGTCGGCAAGTCCGGAAAGAACTGCTCCGCCGCCCAGGCCGATGGCTGCGCAGATTGCCGCTGAGCTGATAGGGAGTGTCAGAACTGCTCCCACCACAGCAGAAACCACTATACCCATCAGAAGCGGCTGAAGATTTGTAGCCCAGCCAATAAAGACTCCCAGCGCATCACAGACGGACTTGAACATGGGCGCAAAAACAATTGCAAGAGCCCCGCCTGTGATAATAGTCACCGCCGGGGTCACAATAATGTCAATTTTTGTTTCTTTGGACACCAGCTTTCCCACTTCACAGGCAATAATTCCAATAAAAAAACACAGCCAGGGGTCCTCCGGAGCCGCCCAGAGCATTGCAGGCAGCTCCCACTGCCGCCAGTGAATACAGCACAAGAGGCGGCGCCATAAGCGCGTGGCCGATAGCCAGAGCCATTACAGGACCGGTGACGGAAGTGGCATAGCCGCCGATCTCCAGAAGACTCTGGGAAATCATGCTTCCCGGCGCCACATTCTGTCCTATGGTATTGATGATAGTGCCGATCAGAAGCGACGCAAACAGACCAAGCGCCATAGCGCTCATAGCGTCAATTCCGTATCTTCTGAACGATATGATTACATTCTTTCTTTCAAGAAAAGTTTTCTTTGTATTTCTCATTGCCTTCTGTCTCCCTTTCGTCCCCCCGAACTGTACTTTAAGCTTTTTATTCCTCCTGAAAATCCTCTAAAGGCTCAGCCGGAATAAACACTCTGGAATTTTCTTTCTGCTCTTTTTTCTTTTTTCCTGACAGTTCCTGAGCTTCCCTGCAGAATTCCATCTGAGAATTCACAGGCTGTTTTCCTCTTCTGTCCTGCTTTTCGTAGGTTCCGTCAGGCTGAAGGATGTGGGCTTTTACATTGTCTTTTAATTCCAGTTCCAGCACATGCATGATCTGCGCCTTGATCTTTTCATCCTCTACCG
>NZ_HF999108.1:0-54231 GCF_000433815.1 Blautia sp. CAG:257 | reverse complement strand
GGTCCAGATTTCTCGGCATCCAGTCTGCGCTTCCCATATAAAACTCTTCAATTCCGCCATTATAAAAATAAAAGATACGGCTGTGTTCCAGGAAATCGCCTACAATAGAACGCACATGGATATTTTCGCTGACTCCCGGAATACCGGTCTTCAGACAGCAGATCCCACGGATCACCAGCTCCACCTTAACTCCGCAGGAGGATGCATAATAAAGCGCCTGCATGATCACAGGATCGCAGAGAGAATTCATTTTTGCCATAATATGGCCGGGAATTCCTTTTCTGGCATTTTCTGCCTCCCGTTCGATCATTTCCAGGAATCGTGTTTTCATCCAGATCGGAGCAACGATCAGCCGATTCCAGCGTTTAGGCTCAGAATAACCTGACAGCATGTTAAATACTGCCGTAGCATCCTCTCCGTAGCGCTCGTCGCAGGTAAAAATCCCACAGTCTGTATAAAGCTTCGCAGTAGAATCGTTGTAGTTTCCAGTCGCAAGATGAACATAACGGCGGATTCCTGTCTCCTCTCTTCTTACTACAAGGGTGATTTTACTGTGAGTTTTCAGACCTACCAGGCCATAGATTACGTGACAGCCGGCCTTTTCCAGCATTTTTGCCCATACAATATTATTTTCCTCATCAAACCGGGCCTTCAGCTCCACCAGAACAGTAACCTGCTTGCCGTTTTCCGCCGCCTGCGCCAGAGCCGCAATGATAGGAGAATTTCCGCTGACACGATAAAGCGTCTGCTTGATGGCAAGGACTCCCGGATCTTTTGCAGCCTGCCGTACAAAGTTCACCACCGGATCAAAGCTCATGTAAGGATGATGCAGGAAAACATCGCCTTCACGGATCACTTCAAAAATATTTTTGTCGGTCTGGAACTGAGGAACCGGTGCAGGTACATACTTGCCGGATTTATATTTTTCAAAGCCTTCCAGCCCATAGACCTTCATAAGCACAGTAAGATCCAGCGGTCCCGCTATGCTGAAAATATCCTCGTTTCTGATATCAAACTCTGTTTTCAGGATCTTAAGAAGACGCTTATCCATTTTTTCTTCTGCTTCCAGACGGATAACCTCTCCCCACTGACGTTTCTTCAGCTGTTTCTGGATTTCCACCAGAAGATCCTCCGCCTCGTCCTCATCAATAGAAAGATCTGCGTTTCTCATGATCCGGTAAGGATGGGCGCATACCACATCATTGCTGAGAAACAGCTTGCCGATATTTCTCTCAATAATCTCTTCCAGAAGGATCACAGTTCTGACTCCCTGTTTACCGGAAGGGATCTCGATCACTCTTGGCAGTACAGAGGGAACCTGAACTGTAGCAAATTCCAGAACCTCTTTCCCTTTCTTTTTGTCCTTCTTGGAGATCAGCGCTCCGATATTCAGCGTTTTGTTCCGGATCAGAGGAAACGGCCTGGATGAATCCATTGCCATCGGAGTAAGCACCGGATACACATTGTCCTCAAAATAACGGTCTGCAAATTCTTTCTGCTTTTCTGTCAGCTCCTCATGGGCAAGGATCAGGTGAAGTCCTGCCTTTTCAAGCGCAGGCATGACCGAACGTGTAAAGGTACTGTACTGGACACGTACCAACTCATGAGTCTGCTCACTGATCTCCCGAAGCTGCTCTTTCGGGGTCAGACCTGAAATATCTGTTTTTTCATACCCTGCATGAACCTGATCCTTTAAGGATGCCACCCGGACCATAAAAAATTCGTCAAGGTTTGAAGAAGTGATGCTCAGAAATTTCAGCCTTTCAAAAAGCGGAAGAGACTTATCCCTTGCCTCGCTGAGCACCCTTTCATTAAATTTCAGCCAGCTTAATTCTCTGTTCACATAATATTCCGGTTTTTCAAATTTTTTTGTATCCATTCTGCAATATCCTCCCTGGATTCTGTATCAGATTTCCCGCTCCTTTTATACTCTTCTCTTTCTTCTAAGGATCAGGTGAATGCCAAATACTTCTTCAAAAAATTCCACCTTGTCTTTTAAAAGTCCCAGCTCCAGAGAAATATCGCGGCTGGAATCAATGATCAGATGAAGTTCCCGGTCCTTCAGCACTGCTCTGAGACCTTCTACCTTCTGATAGTGGCTTCTGTCCATGGCGTTGGCAAGCCGGAGAATGGCCGTGAGTTTTGCAACCAGAAGATAACGGTTTCTGTCCATTCCCGCTCCGTCGTCAAAGTTTTCGTAATACACAAATTCCGTTGTATTATACCGGACTGCGCTTGCGATCACCTGACGTTCCTCTGTGGAAAGACCTATGATCTCTGTTGCCATGATAATGCGGTAAGAGCATTCTGCCACATCTGCCATACTTATGTATTTTCCGCAGTCATGAAGCTGGACAGCGATCTGAAGAAGAAGCCGTTCTCTTGCTCCCATTCCGTGGACTTTTTTCATGCTGTCAAAAATAGTCAGAGCCAGCTTCGTTGTCCCCTGAATATGATTTTTACTGCTGGAATATCTTTTGGCAATATTTCTGGAAGCGACCAGAATGTCATTTTCAAAATTATGGGCACTTTTTATATATTTTTTCTTTTCGCAGAAATCATACGCAATACCGTCCAGAAGCGACACACCGGGAACCCAAACAGCCTCTGCCTGAAATACATCCAGAAAGCTTTTGCAGATAACCATGGTAGGCACAACAAGGGAAGCATATTCCGGATCAATATCCATTTCTGCTGCAAGCATCTGATCCGTCTTATAAACAGTATCCTCATAACGTGCGGTAAATTCTGACATTGTGATAATATGGTCATAAATTTCTTCCCGGAAAATCGTATCCGTAAGAAAATCTCCCATCAGAATCACATTTTTGATGTCTCTGTCCTTCAGATAAAGCCGCTGAAAGGCCGTCAGATCGTTCCGGATAAACTCCCGGATCAGCTGGTCATAATGAGTATTGGCTTTTTCCAGCTTTTTCCAGCTCTTTCAGACGTTCCCTGATACGCATACTTCCCATTTTAAGGCTCTGAGTAGTCACAAGCGTATCTTTGTCAAAAAGAGAAACCTGAAGACCGCCGCCTCCTACGTCAAGGATTGCGGTTCCCTTTTGTATGATCTTTTTAAAGCCTGATTCAATGGCCGCAATGGATTTGTACCCCAGAAAATGCTGCTCCGCATTGCTTAATATCTCCACCCGGATTCCGGTTCTCTGATAGATCTGTTCCAGAATGATCACAGGATTTACCATTTCGCGAAAAGCACTTGTGGAACAGGCGCGATATTCCGTTACGCCAAACTCCAGCATCATATTCCGGAAATCTTTCAGCCTTTCGCAGATAGCGTCCACCATTCCCTGTTCCAGACGCCCGGAAGAATATGCGCCTTTTCCGATTTCCAGACGATATCTTACATGGTTCAGCTCGCGAAATCCGTTTTTTCTGGAAAGCTCAAAAATCTTCATACAGACCTCATAGGATCCGATATCAATTGCTGCAAAGGTTGTTACTGTCATGATTCACTCTCCTTTCCCAAAAGATGGTCAATAAACTGCTGGGCTGTGCGGCCTGTCAGTCCTCCGTGGGAAAGCTCCCACTGCCCTGCCTCAAGAAGCAGTTTTTCCTCCGGCATTTTAATTCCATTTCTCTCTGCCAGCACTTTTACAATATTCTGAAATTCCTTTCTACCCGGAGCCCCAAAATAAATGCGAACCCCAAAACGATATACAAGGGACAGCTTCTCCTGAACGGTATCGGAAGAATGAAGATCATCCTCATCATTTAACTCCAGCTTGTCTCCGGAGCGTTCCCGTACCAGATGCCGCCGGTTGCTTGTTGCATAGATCAGAATATTATCCGGCTTCCGCTCCAGTCCGCCTTCGATCACTGCCTTCAGATATTTATATTCAATCTCAAATTCCTCAAACGAAAGATCGTCCATATAAATGATAAATTTGTAGTTTCTGTCCTTGACCTGAGAGATTACCTGATTCAGATCCTTAAACTGATGCTTGTAAACCTCGATGATCCTTAACCCCTCGTCATAATACCGGTTCAGAATCCCTTTTATGCTGGAAGACTTTCCGGTTCCCGCATCTCCGAACAGGAGACAGTTATTTGCTTTTCTTCCTCTTACAAAAGCCTCTGTATTCTCGATCAGCTTCTGTTTGGGAATTTCATAGCCTACCAGATCATCCAGCGCTACATGGGCAATTCTTTTTATGGGGGCGATCACCACATTTCCTTTTTCGTCATGCTCGATCCGGAAGGCTTTGTGAAGTCCCAGCTTGCCAACTCCGAAATCCTTATAGAACCGGACCATATCCTCCATAAATTCTGTACTGTTTTCTGTCTGCGCCAGGGTTCTGCTCATATCACAGATCCGGTCTCTGACGCGCCTGTTAAACATTTTCCCGGTGTTCTCTGCCGCCTGATAGCTGCAGATGATCCTGCAGCACGATGTATGAAACAGTCTGTCAAAAGCGGTAAGGTCAAAGGCATACAGGTTCCTGAATATCTCAAAATCATGAAGGGCAAGCTCCTGAATGCTTCCTCCCACAGCTCCCCTGATCTCACAGGCTGTACTGAATGCATTTTCGTGATTTACCAAAAGAAGCGTCAGATAATCATGCCAGAGATTTCCCGAAAAGCCGTAAGCTCCCGCCATCTCCACCAGTTCTCCTACACACCGGAAAAATACAGGCTTCAGACTGTCCGGATCTTTCCTGTCATCAGACAGCGCATCCATCAGTTTTGCCATTTCCAGTAAAATCTCACCGTGTTCCATATCTCTGTACAGAACACATTCCTGTATTTCTGACATTCAGACTTCCTCCTGTAATCCATAATTTCCCAGAACTCTTACCCGATTGGCTTCCGCCTCAAGTCCCCGGATAGCGTTTTTTACTGCCGGATCCTCCAGATTTCCCTGGAAGTCCACAAAGAAACGATATTCCCAGGTTTTTCCCGGAATAGGTCTGGACTCGATCTTTGACATATTCAGTCCGTTATATATAATATGGGAAAGCATATTATAAAGAGTCCGTCTCTCATGGGGAAGCTCAAAGCAGACACTGACCTTCTGGGATTTTTTTTCATAGACTGCTCTGTTGCTGACAATGATAAATCTTGTGACGTTCTGCTCATTATGGCAGATATTTTCTGCAAGGAGTTGAAGCCCGAACAGCTGCCCTGCTTCTCTGCTTGCAATGGCTGCACAGGACGGATCCCGCTTTTCACTGACTTTTTTTGCCGAGGCTGCTGTGTTTTCCGTTTTTACTGTTTTCCATCCGGGATTCTCTTCCAGAAAACGTCTGCACTGGGCAAGAGCCTGAGGATGAGAATATACTGTTCTGATATCCTCCAGGGAGCTTCCCGGAAGCCCAAGAAGAACATGATCCACCCGTATCACCTGCTCTCCTACAATATGAAGCTGGTATTCTGTAAGAAGATCATAAATATCTGTCACAATGCCCTGAGTGGAGTTCTCAATAGGAAGAACCGCATAATCCGCCCTTCCTGACACAACCTCTTCCATTGCGTTGCGGAAGGTTTCCGCATGATAGCTTTTAATCTCCTCCGGAAAATACGCTCTCATGGCTGCATAGCTGTATGCGCCCTCCACTCCCTGGAAAACAACCGTAACATTTCTGAGAGGCAGGGTGTCTACCATTTCATAATCTCTGTTCTCCTCTTTTCCGTTTGAAGTGAGAAGCTGATACTGACGTTTGCGGCTGATGGCCATGATCTGCTGGAAAACTTCCTGGATTCCCAAAGCATTAAACTCTCCATGGGCCTGCTCTCCCAGTGATTTCAGTTTTTCTCTTTCCCTTACTGCGTCAAATACCGTTTTTCCGGTACGGATTTTATAGTTTGCCACATCTTCACTGACCTTCATTCTTTTTTCAAAAAGTCTGAGGATCTCACTGTCTATCTCATCTATCTGTCTTCTGCATTCCTGCAAATCTGTCATCTGTATTCCTCCCTGATAAAACTGCTGCCGTCCACAGGGCAGTATCCCTGGCGAACAGCAATGTCCCGCTTCTGTTCCCGGAACTTTTACAGTAAGTGTAGCATCTGCGTATTGTTTTTTCAAGACGGGGCATACTATAAGAAAGTTAAATTTATGTAAAAATTACCAGGAAAGGATCCCTGTATATGAAACGAAATTTTGTGCTCTGCGGCTCTTTAGGCTGGTGCCTGGAGGTATTCTGGACAGGTCTTCACTCTCTTCTTGACGGACATCCCACCATGATGGGCCAGACCTCTCTTCTGATGTTTCCCATTTACGGCTGCGCTGCAGTGATCGCGCCTCTTTACCGGAGATTATCATCCATTCCCACAGCCGTCCGGGGCTGCCTTTATACAGTGGGAATATTTATTACAGAATTCTTCAGCGGCAGCATTCTGAAAGCCCTTGGAATCTGTCCCTGGGACTACAGCAGCACTCCATTTCACTACAAAGGAGTCATACGTCTGGACTATGCGCCGGTATGGTTTGTAACCGGGCTTCTTTTTGAGAAAATACTTTCAAAATCATCTTGAAAAAACACTTTTTCTATTATATCATTGAATATGATAATTTCAGATATAACAGTTCTGAATCTGATTCCAATTAGGGAGGTAACAAATGAGACATTTAATGAGCCCGTTGGACTTTTCTGTGGAAGAGCTTGACAAGCTTCTTACCCTGGCCAACGACATTGAAAAGAACCCGGAAAAATATGCCCATGTCTGTGACGGAAAAAAACTTGCCACTTTGTTCTACGAGCCAAGTACCCGTACCCGTTTAAGCTTTGAAGCTGCCATGATGAATCTGGGCGGCAAGGTACTGGGATTTTCCTCTGCTGACTCAAGCTCTGCTGCAAAAGGCGAAAGTGTTGCAGATACCATCCGTGTCACATCCTGCTATGCAGATATCTGTGCCATGCGTCATCCCAAGGAGGGTGCTCCTCTGGTAGCTTCCATGGCTTCTTCTATTCCTGTGATCAATGCCGGAGACGGAGGTCATCAGCATCCCACTCAGACACTTACCGATCTTCTGACTATCCGTTCTCTGAAAGGAAGACTGGACAACCTTACCATCGGTCTGTGCGGAGACCTGAAATTCGGACGTACTGTACATTCTCTCATCGAGGCTCTTGTACGCTACAACAACGTAAAATTTGTTCTGATCTCTCCGGAAGAGCTCCGTGTTCCAAGCTATATCCGCGAGGATGTGCTGACTAAACACAATATTGAATTTGAAGAGGTAGAAAGACTTGAGGATGCCCTTCCGAAACTTGACATTCTTTACATGACACGTGTTCAGAAGGAACGTTTCTTCAATGAAGAGGACTATGTCCGCATGAAAGACTTCTACATACTGGACAGGCAAAAGATGGAGCTTGCAAAGGAGGATATGTATATCCTGCATCCTCTTCCCCGTGTAAACGAAATCGCTGTTGAGGTGGATGACGACCCGAGAGCCGCTTATTTTAAACAGGCACAGTACAGCGTTTATGTCCGTATGGCCCTGATTCTCACATTACTGGAGGTGGATGTAACATGTTAAACGTAGGAGCACTCCGCGAGGGCTATGTTCTTGACCATATCAAGGCAGGCAAAGCCATGACGATCTATCATGACCTGAAGCTGGACAAGCTTGACTGCACAGTTGCCATTATCAAAAACGCCCGCAGCAACAAAATGGGTGTTAAGGATATCATCAAAGTTGAATGTCCTATCGAAAAGCTGGATCTGGATATCCTTGGCTTTATTGACCACAATATCACTGTCAATATCATCAAGGACGAAAAGATTGTTGACAAAAAAGAGCTGAAGCTTCCAAAAAAGATCACCAATGTGATCAAATGCAAAAACCCCAGATGTATTACTTCCATTGAGCAGGGACTGGATCATGTATTCTTCCTGGCAGACGAAGAAAAAGAGATTTACCGCTGCCAGTACTGCGAAGAAAAATACAGGGGAAAACGCAACAAATAAAATTCCATTTATAGACGGCAAAACAAGAGACAGATGAAGATCAGCCTGCTGCAGGCCTCTGATCAAACATCTGTCTCTTTTTATTTCCATCCATATTTTTATTTTATCGTAATATATGCACAAGCAGACCGATAAGCCGGGTTATGTCGTTGAGTGATCATCTGTCTAGGCCGGCCGTTACCGGACGGCTCAAGCGACCCACCTGAAAGCACGACGGGCAGCCGTATCGCTTTCTTCTCGGTCTTGCTTCAAATGGAGTTTACATGTGCCCGTTCTGTTACCACAACGGCGGTAGTCTCTTACACTGCCTTTCCACCCTTACCTTCATAGAGAAGGCGGTTTATTTCTGTTGCACTGGTCTGGGAGTCACCTCCACCGGACGTTATCCGGCATCCTGCCCTGTGAAGCCCGGACTTTCCTCGTCTGCACCCTTTCGTCTGTACAGCCGCGATCACCTGGCCTGCTTGCGCAAAAGCTATTTTAACACGGTTTACTCAAGATGTAAAGAAAGATTTCTATACATCAAAACAGCTTCCTCCTACAAATTCTCTTAAAATGGAATTATGGGGAACCGCCTCGCTTGGAACTGCTACAAAATAGTCCAGGAACTTCAGGAGACGTTTTGCCTCCACATATTCCGGCTCCTTCTGATCAATTCCAAACAGGAGAGGTTCTGCATAAAGCTTCAGACATGCCAGCTCATATACCAGAGCTGAATTAAACATTACATCCGCCTGTTCCTGGAACGGAAAAATATTCGCCTCCTCACCTCTGCGCACAGAAGGCCAGCGGGCAATGGTTTCCTTTGCGGAGATTCCTCTTGTCCGGGCGTCCCTGACGATCCTGCGGATCAGTCGTCCGTCTGTGGTAGGGATCCGGTTATGCTCGTCAATATTCAGCTGCGTCAAAGCGCTGATGTAGATTTTAAACTTGTTTTCCATCGGAAGCCCATAGCTTAATCTGTCGTTCAGCCCGTGGATACCCTCGATCACAAGCACGTCTTCCTTCCCCAGCTGAAGAAAATCTCCTCTGTATTCCCTCATGCCGGTTTTGAAATTGTATACCGGAAGCTCCACTCTCTCGCCGCTTAAAAGCGCCAGCATGTCTTTATTAAACTGTTCTACGTCAATGGCTTCCAGACATTCGTAGTTCTTTTCTCCAAACTCATCCAGAGGGGTGTTCTCTCTGTTCACAAAATAATTATCCACGGCAATGGGATGAGGCCGCATGCCATGGGCTCTCAGCTGAATACTCAGTCTGTGAGAAAACGTTGTTTTTCCTGAAGAAGAAGGACCGGCGATCATTACGAATTTTTTATTGCCGGCTTCTGCGATCCTTTCTGCGATCCCGGAAATCTTTGCCTCCTGAAGAGCCTCCTGAACCAGAAGGATATTCTGGATCCCCTCGCCTGTGATCCTGTCATTCAGATCTCCCACACAGGAAATATCCAGTTTTTCCACCCACTCCTGAGATTCTTTCTGAACCTGAAAGATTTTTTCCTCAGGCGCAAAAGGCGGGATCTCATCCGGTCTGTTCCTTTCCGGAAGTTCCAGTACAAAGCCTTCGTCATAAGGCTTCAGATCAAAGTATCTGAGATAACCGGTATGGCTTGCCATATATCCGTAAAAGTAATCCTCATAATTCCCAATACTGTAAAGGTTTACCCTGGATACTCTCCGATAGCGAAAAAGCTGCTCTTTGTCATACATCCCGTGTTTATGGAAAAGCTCAACCGCTTCATGGGTACTGACAGAACGCTTTTGGATGGGAAGGTTTGCCTCTGCAAGCTCATGCATCCTGGCCTTTACCCGGTCCAGAAACTCCTGATCAGGGGCTGAACTTTGCTTTATGGTAAAATAATATCCGGAGCCTACCGAATAATGGATCACCACATTGTCTGCGCCATCCTTGCCCGCAACATCATAAATAGCTTTTAAAAGAAGCATGCACACACTTCTTTTATAGGTCTCATGTCCAATACTGTCCTTTGTTGTCACAAGCTCCAACCTGCAGTCCTTCTTCAGCTTCTTGTGCAGTTCTTCCAGCTTCCCGTTGACTGTCACAAGGATCACCGGAGCATCCCAGAGTTCCCGGAAGTCTTTTACAATCTCTCCATACGCAGTTCCCTGTGGATACTCTTTTACTGTCCCGCCGATTTCGACCTTTCGCATATTCTGTTCCATAAAGCCTCACGCCTCCTGTCCTTCGCTCTCTGCAGCCTTTCAGGCTCTGTGAATTTTAGGTTATAATAAAGTATATGGGCTTACTATACGGGCGCATGAAACCTTCAGCTCCGGAAATTGTGATGAAAGCTTCCTGCTTACTGCTTCCATAAAAATATATTCTGTTCCGTAATGTCCGGCATCGATCACTGCCAGCCCCTGCGCTGTGGCGTCAATGCCTGTATGGTGATCAATGTCACCTGTAATATAGACCTGGACGCCCTTTTTCAGCGCATCCGGAATCATGCTTTTTCCGCTGCCCGTACATACCGCAGCTGTTTCTACTATCTGTTCCGGCTCACCATAAAGCCTTACGTCATTCAGGGACAGCGCCTCCTTTACATAAAGAGCACATTCTTTAAGGCTCATTGGTTCAGGAAGCTTTCCCACGCGTCCGAACCCCTGCGGCCCCTGCTCTGTTTCTGCTGTCACAGAAAGAACCTGACGTTCTTTCAGTTTCAGATAATCCGCGCTGAGTTCTGCCATTCCCATTACATCATAATTGGTGTGCATGGCAAAATACGAAATATTATGGCGGATCAGTGACAGCACCTTTCTGCCTGTAAAATCGTGATTATTGATCTTTTTCATGCCACGGAAAATCATTGGATGATGAGTAATGATCATATCCGCCTGCGCTTTCACAGCTTCCTCCAGCACAGCCTCCGTAAGATCCAGAGCAAGAAACACATGATGTACCTCCTGCCCGTCATCTCCTACCAGAAGTCCTACATTGTCCCAGTCTTCTGCCATGTTTCCGGGATATTCTCCCTCCAGCCAGTCTGTCAGTTCTCTAACCTTCATATCGTTTTAAAGCGGTAAGGATCTTCCGCTTTTCCTCCTCTACTTCCTGTCTGCGCTGTCCTGCCGAAGCTCCCGGAGCATCCTTCAGACGCTCAAGGATCTCCTTTCGGATCCTGAGTTCCCGTTCCAGATACTGTCTCAGAACCGAATGACATTTTTCCAGAAGAAACTTTCCGAATTCCAGCTCTTCTTCTGTCCACTCTCTGTCTGCTTTTCCGGGAACAGCCTTCATCAACGGATAAAATTTTCCCTCTTCAAGAACCATTTCTTCATTTACAATATGGTATCCGTTTTCAAAAAGAAATTTCCTTACATGAGGAATGTCTGACTGGGGCTGAAGGATCAGCTCCCGGAAGCCCTTTCGGGTTTCCTCTCCCTCTGTCAGGATTTTTTCCATCAGAGGGCCTCCCATTCCGGCAATCACAAGAGTGTCCCCTTCTTCTTTGCCAATCTCCTTCAGACCGTCAGAAAGTCTTGTTTCTATGTAGTTATCCAGTCCGTACTGATGAATGTGCTCCCTGGCTCTGGACAAAGGTCCTTTCCCCACATCTGCAGCGATCGCCCGGGGAATCTTTTTTTCAAGTATCAGGTATACCGGCAGATATCCATGATCGCATCCCACATCTACCAGCCGGTTTCCTTCTGTCACCATCTCTGCAATGGCAGACAGTCTCAATGATAACTGCATGTCCTGCTCCTTAATCCAGATAATCCTTCAGCTTGCGGCTGCGGCTTGGATGGCGGAGCTTGCGCAGCGCCTTTGCCTCAATCTGGCGGATACGCTCTCTGGTAACATTAAATTCTTTTCCCACCTCTTCCAGAGTGCGGGCGCGTCCGTCATCAAGACCGAATCTGAGACGAAGAACCTTCTGCTCTCTTTCTGTCAGGGTTCCAAGAACTTCGATCAGCTGCTCCTTTAAAAGAGTAAAGGCTGCAGCATCTGCCGGAACCGGGACATTATCATCCTGGATAAAGTCGCCAAGATGGCTGTCCTCTTCCTCACCGATCGGTGTTTCCAGAGAAACCGGCTCCTGGGAGATCTTCAGGATCTCGCGTACACGGTCCACAGACATATCCATTTCTTCTGCGATCTCCTCCGGACTTGGTTCGCGTCCAAGCTCCTGAAGCAGCTGACGGGAAACGCGGATAAGCTTATTGATGGTCTCTACCATATGAACCGGAATACGAATGGTTCTGGCCTGGTCTGCAATGGCTCTTGTGATAGCCTGGCGGATCCACCAGGTAGCATAAGTACTGAATTTATATCCTTTACGGTAATCAAACTTTTCTACCGCCTTGATAAGACCCAGGTTTCCTTCCTGAATAAGATCAAGGAAAAGCATTCCTCTTCCCACATAGCGCTTTGCAATGCTGACAACAAGACGAAGGTTTGCTTCTGCAAGACGTTTCTTTGCGTTTTCATCGCCTTTTTCCATTCGCTGCGCAAGCTCGATCTCCTCGTCCGCAGTCAGAAGACTGACCTTACCGATCTCCTTCAGATACATGCGGACAGGATCCTCTATGCTGACGCCTTCCGGAACAGAAAGATCGATCTTGTCAAGCTCCACCTCTTCCTCGTCGTCCAGCTTGTCAATGTCCATGTCATCATCCAGGATCAGTTCCTCGTCATTTCCTGTAATGCGGAGCACATCTACCCCACTTGCTTCAAGAAAGTCAAACACCTTTTCCATCTGGTCCACTTCCAGATTCTGATCCTTAAAAAAGTCATTGATCTCCTGATATTCCAGCACATTTTTTTTCTTTTTGGCAAGCTCCAGAAGTTCTACCAGTTTCTCACTGAATTTACCCATATTCATTTCCATAGGTGCTTAATCCCTCCATATAGTGTTTATATTTTATCCTTATTCAAAAGAAATATGCAGTTCCCGGCGTTTTCTGCCAAGATCCTCCAGTTCTTTTTTTGCTTTTACAAGCTTCTGCAGACCCTGAAGATCGGACGGATCCCAGTTTCTGTTCTTTTCCGCAAGACTTTCCTGCTTGATTCGGAGAAGCGTGTCCGCAAATGCCTGATCCTGTTCCTGCTGCGTTTCCAGATGAATCGTGGCGTTAAATAAAGAAGCCACCTCTCTCTGTTCCTCGCTGTCCGGGAAGCTGTTCAGAAGTCTTGCAGGATTTATTTCGCCCTCTTCTCTCTGCTGAAACAGCATCTGAGCCACCTCCCGGTAAAGGGGAACAACAAAATCCTCCGGAGTCAGATATTGGGCTACCTTGTCAAATATCTTCGGATAAGTGACAAGCCAGGTAAGCATAAGCTTCTGGGAAGTGTCTGACGCCGACTCCTTTTTCTTTTTTTCCGGTGAACCGGATTTCGGCTGAGTCCGATGCTCTGCAGGAGTCCCCTTTAAAGCCAGTGTATTCACACGCTTTCTCAGATCCTCACTGCTGATTCCATAACGTCCTCTGTATATTTTAACGACAGCGTCGATGTAAAGATTTCGTTCCAGCTCATCCTTCAGTTCCAGAAGCATCTGTGCACACCGCTCAAAAAACTGATTCTGACCCTGAGGATCATTCATGGAAAATTCGTTTTCCGCCACCTCAACCCGGAACAGAAAGCTGTCCCTTGCCTCTTCAAGTCGCTGTTCAAAAGCCTCCGGTCCCATATTCCGGATAAATTCATCCGGGTCCTTATAGGGCTTCAGACTGACAACTCTGGAATTTACTCCTGCCTCCCGAAGGATCGGAATTCCCCTGAGCGCCGCCCGGATTCCCGCTTCATCACTGTCATATAAAAGCAGCACTTCCTGAGTATAGCGCTTCAGAAGACTTGCATGTCCTGAAGTAAGCGCTGTTCCCAGAGATGCCACCGCATTGGTAAAGCCAGCCTGGTGCATGGAGATCACATCCATATAGCCCTCGCAGAGGATCAGATATTTTTTCCTTGTGGTCCGGGCAATGTTCAGTCCGTAAAGATTCCTGCTTTTATCAAAAATCTTTGTTTCCGGAGAGTTGAGATATTTGGGCTTCGCATCTCCCATAACACGTCCGCCAAAGCCAATGACCCTGTTATTTACATCCATGATCGGAAAGATCACCCGGTTCCAGAATTTATCATACATTCCGTGCCGCTCGTCCACATTAAAAAGCCCAGACTCTCTCAGCCGGTCATCCGGATAGCCTTTGGCTTTCAGATAACGGTACAGGCCTCCGCCTATCCGGTCCGAATATCCCAGTCCAAACTTTCTCATAGTCTCCTCGCTGAGTCCCCGGTTTTTCAGATAATCAAGGCCTGTCTGACCTTTTTCTGTGCGAAGCTGATAATAAAAATACTGCGCCGCCTGTTTATTGATCTCCAGAAGCTCTGCTTTTTCCTGAGCCTTCTGTCTCACCTCTCTGGAGTATTCGATCTTCGGAAGCTCCACCCCCGCCCTGTCTGCCAGATGCTTCAGCGCCTCTCCAAAGGTATAATTCTCATACTCCATAATAAAATTAAATACATTTCCTCCTGCTCCGCAGCCAAAGCAGTAATACATCTGCTTGCCTGGCGTTACGGAAAACGAGGGGGTTTTTTCGTTATGAAAAGGGCACAGGCCAAAATAGGAATTTCCCTTTTTTGTAAGTCTTACATATTGGGATACTACGTCTACAATATCATTTTTGCTTCGTACTTCTTCAATGATATCGTCTGAATAGCGCATAGACATCCTCCTCTGTTATTTAATAGCTGTCCCATGACTGAGGTATGTAAATTTCCCGGAACTTTGCCATAGAATACTGGTCTGTCATTCCGGAGAGATAATCACAGACCGCTCTGTCTGTGGACTCTCCTTTTAAAAGCAGCTCCCGGTACTCTCTGGACATTGCCTCCGGATGCTCTATATAATACCGATACAGCTCCTTCAGCATATTGATCGCCTTTTTTTCCTCGCGCTTAGCCTCCCGGTGATCATAAACGCTCCGGAACATCAGCTCCCTGAGATCCATAAAGGCTTCCTGTATCTCCTCTGACATCTGGATCCGGTCTCTGTCCATACTGTTTTCTATAATGTCATGTACAAAGGTATTCAGCCGCTCTCTTGTGGTATAACCCAGAAGCATTCTCATGGTTACAGGGATATCATCCTCTGTAATAATTCCTGCTCTCTGCGCGTCGTCCATGTCATGATGCAGATAGGCGATCTTATCAGAAAACCTTACCACCTGACCTTCCAGAGTAGAAGGATTTCCGCTGGTACGGTGATTCAGGATGCCGTCAATGACCTCCCAGGTCAGGTTCAGCCCTTCGCCGTCCTTCTCCAGAACCTGCACCACCCGTGCGCTCTGCTTATAGTGGGCAAAGCCGCCCGGACTGATCTCATTCAGAGCCTTTTCTCCGGCGTGACCAAAAGGTGTATGTCCCAGATCATGGCCCAGCGCAATGGCCTCCACCAGATCCTCATTCAGTCTGAGAGCCTTGGCAATGGTACGGGCAATCTGAGAAACCTCCAGTGTATGAGTGAGACGGTTTCTGTAATGATCTCCCTGAGGCGCCAGAAAAACCTGAGTCTTATCCTTCAGCCTGCGAAAAGCCTTGCTGTGAAGAATCCTGTCTCTGTCCCGCTGAAATACCGTGCGCACATCACATTCCTCTTCCTCCCTCTCCCGCCCCCTGGACCGGACACTGAAGGAAGCATGGGGACTTAAAAGCTCCAGTTCCCTTTTTTCCATGCTTTCTCTTATATTCATAGGCAATTCCTCCACAGAATGACAAAATACCTCTTATTAATTATATTCTACACAAAGCTTCAAATTCCTCTTTTTTTCAAAAAAATAAGCATATGGATTTTTCCCGACACGGGTTTATTAAACAGGCAAGACTATATAAACTCTCAGACTTATTAAAAAGATCTTGTCAGTATGCAAAAAGAACAGGCCTCATCCTGTTCTTTAAAGATTATTTTTTATACTTTGGATTTCACTTTTAAATTAGAACTCCGGTATATCAAACAGCTCATCAAAAGTAATCTGAAGGTTCGGAAACATAACAATTCCCAGTTCTTCTGCATTTTCTCTTGTAACTGTTTTATACAAATATGGATATACCATGTCATTTTCATCAAAGTCAAACAAATAAATTTCCACTTGCTTTTTACGCCAGTCTACGATCCAGTATTCTCCTATCCCTGCCTTGGCATATATCTGCATTTTTTCTCCACGGTCATATTTTTCTGTGGAATCCGATAACACTTCCATAACAAAACGTGGTATCCCTGTAAATGAAATGTTCTTTCTGTCTCTCATATTACAGATTATAGACACATCCGGAACAATAACCTTGTAGTCGTTTTCACGCCATTCATATTGAACGGTATCTCCAAACACACGACATAAACTGTCTTTTATCTGCGATCCGACTTTTATGACAAAGTTGTGAATCACAATAGAATGTTCCAGGTATGTTTTACTGAAACTCTCTACTGGTAAAATGTCCATGCAGTTCACCTCCGAATCTGATATGGTAAAATTATAGCATAATTCAAACTATATGCCTAGTACCTGCCAACGGAATCACCCCCTTAAACTTCCAGAAGTTTAGTGGGATAACAAATTTACTTCGTGGTTAACAGAAATATTCTGAAAGGTTACGCCAGTACAAGTATGAGTCGGATCAATCCACTATGCGGAAATTTAGCTGTTGCGTGTTCTTCGTAAACTCTCAGACTTATTAAAAAGATCTTGTCAGTATGCAAAAAACTCTTAACATCACATCAATCTCTGTGATATCAAGAGTTCTAAATCAGAATGCGGAAGATGGGACTTGAACCCACACAAGCGCAATGCTTACAAGATCCTTAGTCTTGCTCGTCTGCCAGTTCCGACACTTCCGCATATCGCATTTCTTCGGGATTATTTTGTTTCTCCCTCGCGACAGATTTTAGTATATCAGTCATCAACAAATTTGTCAATAACTTTTTTCACAGTTTTTACTGTGAATGCGGAAGATGGGACTTGAACCCACACAAGCGCAATGCTTACAAGATCCTTAGTCTTGCTCGTCTGCCAGTTCCGACACTTCCGCATATCGCATTTCTTTGGGATTATTTTGTTTCTCCCTCGCGACGAATTGTAGTATATCAAAACCAGCAGACAAAGTCAATACCTTTTTTATATTTTTTTATTTTTCGCAAATGTTTTGCTTTTTCACAATATTTATCTCAGTTCAGCTCCGCGATCCGGCTGACCGCCACATAGATCTCCTGTATTTTATACCAGGTGGGATAATCGGTGATCCCTGTCTCAGGCAAACCAAATACCCCCTGAAAACGCCGTACTGCATCTGCTGTCCTCTGTCCGTAAATACCGTCTGCATTCACAGAGGGAACCGCCGGATAGGATTGGGAAATTGTGTTGATCTGCTCCTGAAGCTGCCGAACCTTTGCCCCGGTAGCCCCAATATCCAGATCATATCCGGGCCAGGAAGCCGGAACTCCGGAAACTTCTTCTGCCACATTAATATACATATCATCCCCGTAAAAATACCGAAGGATCTCTATGGGAGAATAGCCCTGATCTCCAAGGGTCTTGCTGCCCCACTGGGTCATCCAGCCTCTGTCCCTGCACTGTACACGCTGTCCGTCACAGTACTGAGTAAGAATCGGCTGACGCACATCCGGACGGGACAGATAATTTTCAAACAGCTCATCTACGATTCTGGAAATGCTGTCAAACACATTTCTTCCGTAAATCCATTTATGATCATAGGCGGTTGACGAGGTAATGGTAAAATCATAGCCTTTATTCCGGTACCATTCTGTATACACCCTGTTCAAAGTAAACGACATAATAGCCAGAACATTGGCCCGTATGGTATCGTCCGGCCAGGTGGCATAAATTTCACTGCTTGCCACATTTTTTATATAATCTTTATAACGCACATAATAATTTCCTGCCGACTGATCTCCTACCGGACCGTTATGGACAATTACATATTCCGGAATCACAACCTTGCTTAAAACGATCTCTCCCGTTTCATTGACAGGTTTGATCTCCGCTTCCGGATTTTTGGGCGGATATTCCGCAAACAGCGTATGGGGGCCGATCACGATCCTGTCAAAGCTTTGCCGTGACTGAAATCTCAGTCTGACAGGCTGCTGGGCAAGAACATCCGGCAGAACTTCTGTTCCGGCGATCTCTTCTCTCTCAAATCCTTCTGCCTGTATCTGAATGGTATATTCGGCATAAGGCTGTTCTTCTGAAGGCTCCATACTGTATTCCAGAGGAGGGGACTTAAGCTCCAGAACCGGCGTCTGACCTGAAGAATCTGTTTTTACCTCCTCCACGGTACGGTCCGGTTCTCCTGTATAGGAAATCCTTACCACCGCATCCTCTACCGGTCTTGTTCCGTCTTCTGTAAGAACCGTTACCTGCAGACCGCCTCTGGAAGTGTCTTCCTGCTGCATTCTCAGTCCGCTGCGTTTTCTGTGGGAATATAACTGATTCATTCAGCTCTCCAAACAACAGTTTTACAGCATTTTATGCTTTTCATTCTTTATTTATACACAGACTTATTTCAGACTGCTCTCTCCGCTGGAAGGCCGGATCATTGCCTCGTCCTCATGGATTACAATCTCTTCCCCCTCTGCTCCGTTACCCACATCAATAAAATACAGAATGTCACCACAGGGACGTTCCTTTCCTCCATCTGTAAGCATGTTCAGAACTCTTCCTTTAAATACAAGGGTGGTGGAGCCTCCCCCGTCAAGATGATAGGCATACTCACACCCCAGATCCAGAAATACCTGCTGAAGCTCCTGATAGGTCATACCCTCGGACCCTCCTGCGCCTTTTCCGTCAACTGCCACAAGATAGTATTCTCCCGGATGTACCATTCCCACTGCGGTTCTCTGATACCGGGCAGTCTGCGTAAACTGACCGGATATTTCTGATGCTTTTCCATTTTCTACCAGAGTGGGACCAAAACAGTAGGTATCCTTTACACCCCGGTTCAGCATATCCTCAGCCGTCATTCCTGCTGCTGCAGTAAACATACCGCCATCCTGGGTCACACAGAAAATGTTCCCGTTGGAGTACACATCATTATAGATCTTTCCGTTTTTGATCATGGTTTTTCCAGGAGCAGGTATCCCTGTTCCATAAGAAAACCCGCTTCCATTTACACCGATCACTCCATTATGAGCCGCAAGCTCCTCTGAAACCGGTTTACGTGGATTTCCATAGGTTCCTCCGCAAAGAGCCGAGCACAGCTGCCGGGGACTGAAGGTTTCCACATGACAGACCCAGTATTTTGTATAGCCGGTATCTTTTTCCTGCACAGATATTTTTAATGTTTCTGTCTCATAATGCAGATCGTCATTTATGTAATCCCATTCATCTGATATACGGTCTACGATTTTTTGAAATTCCTGACGTTTCCGGTCATAAGACAGAGGAAGCTTCCACATTTCTGTCTGTGCATCCTGAAAAATTTTACTGTTTTTTGACGTATTCATTGCAACAGAATCAGAATCCGGATCATACAGCTTTGCCAGCATTTCCCCCACATTCTTTACCCGGAGCTCTGCCTCTTCTCTCTGTTTTTTCTCTTCTTCTTTCTTTTTTCGTTCTTCCTCTGCCTTTTGTTCTTTCTCTCCTGCAGTTTCTGTATCCTGCGGATTCTGCAGGTTTTCTCTCTTTTCCTTTTTCCCGGATTTACTCTGCTCTTCCGGATAGGGGCCGGCCTTTTCCGGTGCTCCTGACTCCAGATATCCGCTCTCTGCTTTCAGCATTTCCGTTTCCTCTTTCTGAAGCTTTTTCTCCCCTGCCTGCTGTGTAAAAAAGCAGGCAGCTCCAATGCCTCCCGCAGACACCAGAGCTGCTATCAGAAGGACAAACACACCCTTTCCATATCTTTTTTTCAATCTGCTCCTCCATGAAATAAAAAGCACAAAAGCCGGATTCCCCGGCTTTTATACGATCAGAATATTTTAAGAATATCGTTATACATAACAACAACCATCAGCGCCATCAAAAGCATCAGGCCCGCAAAATGAACCATACCTTCCACTTCACGGTTAATGGGCTTTTTGCGCACTGCCTCTATAAAAAGAAATACAAGACGCCCTCCATCCAGAGCAGGAAGGGGCAGAAGATTCATAACGCCAAGGTTTGCTGAAAGAAGCACGGCCATATTCAGCATATTCATCCAAAGCATCAGAGTTCCCGCACTTTTACTTTCTTCATAGGTAGTTCCAATGGCATCCACAACTCCCACAGGGCCGCTGAGATCCTTCACTCCAAGTCCTCCTGTCACCAGTTCTTTAAGACTCAGAAGCGTGGTGCGGATCATATATTTGATATCCAGAGCCGCATACTTCAGAACCTGGAATCCTTCTGCCCTAGTATATCCCATATTGTAGGAAAATCCGGGGATTGGGGTTCTGTATTCCTTTGGAGTAATCTCTGCGGAATATTCCAGTCCGTCACGTTCATAAGTAATCTCAACCTCTTTGTCAGAAAGGGGATGCTCTGCAATATAGTTTTCGTACGCTTTTCCGTCAGGAATCCTGGTTCCGTCAATGGAAGTGATCACATCCCCCTCCTGAAGTCCCGCAGCCTCCAGAGGCATTCCCTCGATCAGAGAAAGAACCTCCATGGAATCTGTATCAGAACGATTGAAGCCCAGAAGATAGCGAACCGACACATCCGGGGTATAGGTAAATGTTTTTTCTTCCCCGTTACGGCGCACCTTCATGGTAACCGGCTCTTCCTGAAGTTCATTCAGATAAGAATACACATACAGATCACGGGCAACATCTATCGTATAGCCGTCAAACTCTGTAACAACATCTCCTTTCCGAAGCCCGGCTTCTGCCGCAGGAGAGCCCTTTTCCACTTCCATGATCTCTGCCGGATCATATCCCACAAAGCCGGTAATGATCACAGATAAAAGAAATGCCAGAATAAAGTTAAATATCGGGCCTGCCGCTACAACAGAAATCCTTCCCCACACCGGGGCAGCATTAAAAGTTCCGGGAAGTTCCTCTTCCCCTGTATCCTCTCCCAGCATGGCGCAGGAACCGCCAATAGGAAAAAGCTTAATGGAATACCGCGTCTCTCCCTTTTGAGTACTGAAAAGCCGTGGCCCCATGCCAAGGGAAAACTCAGTGACCACAATTCCGTTTTTCTTTGCCAGAAGGAAATGTCCCAGCTCATGTATGATAATAATCACGCTGAATATAATAACAGCAATCAGAATCTTCAATTTACCACCTGCTTTCAATCCACTGATACGTCTCGTTTTCTACTGCCAGGATTTCATCCAGATCAGGAGACTCTGTTTTTTTATGCCTTTCCATAGACTGCCCGATAATATCATAAATATCCAGAAAACGGATTTCCTCATGAAGGAATTTTTTTACTGCAAGCTCGTTTGCCGCATTAAAAACAGTTGGCATGGAACCGCCCTCCCGGGCTGCCTGAACCGCCATTGGAAGTCCCAGGAAGGTCTCCATATCAGGCTCTTCAAAGGTAATCTGTCCAAGCTTCGCAAAATCAAGTCTCTCTCCGTCCAGATATCTTCTTTCCGGATAATAAAGAGCATACTGAATGGGCAGACGCATATCCGGTGTTCCCAGCTGCGCCATAATACCTCCGTCCTTAAATTCCACCATGGAATGAATGACACTCTGAGGCTGTACCACTACCTGGATCTGATCAAGCTCCACATCAAAAAGCCATTTTGCTTCCATCACTTCCAGTCCCTTGTTCACAAGAGTTGCAGAATCTACTGTGATCTTCTGCCCCATTACCCAGTTAGGATGCTTTAAAGTATCTGCCAGAGTCACCTGTTCCAGATCTTTTCTTTTTCTGCCGCGGAAAGGACCGCCGGACGCTGTGATCAGAAGCTTATGTATTTCTTCCCGCCGTTCTCCGTTCAGGCACTGGAACACTGCGCTGTGTTCACTGTCAACAGGAAGGATCCTGACACCGTATTTTTCCGCCATAGGCATGATCAGATGGCCTGCCGTAACAAGAGTCTCCTTATTGGCAAGCGCAATATCCTTGCCTGCCCGGATCGCCTCAATGGTAGGGCGGATGCCCAGCATTCCCACGATAGCAGTTACCAGGATTTCTGTTTCTTCCATAGAAGCCAGTTCCAGAAGTCCTTCCATTCCTGAAACAACTTTTACATCTGTATCCTGAAGCTTTACCCTCAGTTCCCTGGCCGCGTCTTCCTCCCACACGGCAACAAGCCTGGGACAAAATTCTCTTGCCTGCTCCTCCAGCTTTTTTATGTTTCTTCCGGCGCTGATTCCCAGAACCTGAATATCTCCATTGGCACGGACAACCTCCAGTGTCTGTGTTCCGATAGAGCCTGTAGAACCTAAAATTGCAATTTTTTTCATATTGACTCCTTATAGGGTATTTTGTAATCTGTTTTTATATACCCAGAATAAATTTTGCCATGTAATAGATAACAGGAGCAGTAAAGATCACACTGTCAAAACGGTCAAGAATACCTCCATGTCCCGGAATCAGCTTTCCATAATCTTTAATTCCTCTGTTTCTTTTAATGGCAGATGCAGCCAGATCGCCCACCATGGAAATCAGGGCGCCCACTGCGCAGATCACTGCATATTCCACTACCGGGGCATGGATGATGGCCGCGTAGGCAGCTCCCAGGCCGGCAGCTCCTGCAACTCCTCCTACTGCTCCCTCAATGGACTTTTTAGGGCTCAGTACAGGCGCCATTTTATGCTTTCCGATCAGCACTCCTACGCAGTATGCGCAGGTATCGCAGCCCCAGGAGCAGAAAAAGATTAGCCATACAAGAAGATGACCATTTTCCAGATTTCTTGTCAGGAGAATAAAGGACAGCATCACTGCCACATAGACCAGCCCGAAAAATGCGGACATTACCTGCTCTGCCTGATATTTGGGATATGTAAATACATAGACGAACATCAGAAGCACAAGAGAAAGAATCACTGCCATCATTCCATATTTTTCAAATCCCAGAAAAACTGTGCCATAATAAAGAACTGCCCCCAGATAACCGGCCAGTTCCAGAAGGTCCATTCCGCTTTTATGCACGCCCATGGCGTTGTACAGCTCTCTCATGCCGATCAGAGAAACACACAGCAGCGTCAGAAGCAGAACATATCCTCCGCTCATGATGGTCAGAAGAGCGATTGCCACCAGAACAATGCCGCTTAAAAGTCTTGTTTTAAACATTGTCTATTCCTCCTTCACTCCGCCGTATCTCCGGTCGCGCTCATTGTATTTTTCTATGGCCTTTATCAGCTCCGGCTTATGAAAATCCGGCCATGCCACATCTGTAAAATAAAATTCTGTATATGCAAGCTGCCACAGAAGATAATTGGAAAGTCTCTGCTCCCCGCTTGTACGAATCAGAAAATCCGGGTCAGGAATACCTGCCGTATCCAGATATCCTTCAAAAACTTCTTCCGTGATCTCCCCAGGACTGACCTTTCCGTCCACTGCATCCTGCGCAAGCTTCCTGATGCCTCTGACGATCTCGTCACGTCCGCCGTAGTTCAATGCAATCTGAAAAAACAGTTCATCATAATCCTTTGAAAATTCTTCAAGCTCTCTGACCTTCTGCTGGATATCTTCATCAAAAGCAGAAATATCTCCCAGAACGCGCACACGCATTTTATTTTTTCTGGAAATCTTGATGCATTTTTTCAGATAATTACGAAACAGGTTCATCAGTGAATCCACTTCTTCTTTGGAACGCTTCCAGTTTTCTGTTGAAAACGCATACACTGTCAGATACCTGACTCCAAGCTCCTTCATGTCATCACAGATCGTTTCCAGATTTGCACATCCTTTTACGTGGCCATAGCTTCTGGGCATTCCCTTTGCCTTTGCCCAGCGCCCGTTGCCATCCAGAATGATCGCTATATGATTCGGTACTCTCATTGCTGCTCCTCCCGGTAATTTTTATGTTATGGCAAAAGGAGAGCCATTTTTTCAGCTCTCCTTTCTCTTTCCCGCTGAATTATACAGTCAGGATCTCTTTTGCTTTTTTATCTACTGCTGCCTCGATATCTTTGATATACTTATCTGTCAGCTTCTGAACTTCATCTTCCAGATCCTTTACTTCATCCTCAGACACATCCTGCTTGGTAAGCTTCTTAAATGCGTCGTTGGCGTCACGGCGGACATTGCGGACAGCAACCTTGGCTGCTTCTCCCTTTTTCTTAACATCCTTTACCAGTTCCTTACGGCGCTCCTCTGTAAGCTCCGGAAGAACAAGGCGGATGATCTTTCCGTCATTGTTTGGATTCAGTCCCAGATCAGATGTCAGAATTGCTTTTTCGATCTCCTTAATAAGGCTTGACTCCCATGGCTGGATCTGGATCATGCGTGCTTCAGGCACAGTAACATTTGCCACCTGCTGTAAAGGTGTAGGGCTTCCGTAATAATCTACGGTGATCTTGTCAAGGATATGCGGATTTGCACGTCCTGCACGGATTGTAGAAAGCTCTGCCTCAAATCCGTTTAAAGTTTTTGTCATTTTGCTGTCATACTTCTGAACTCTTTCATCCATTTGTCTAATCTCCCTCTCCTTGTTTTTTGCAGCTTTGCTGCATCATATACGGCAGCTTAAACCGTTACTTTTGTACCGGAAAACTTACCGTGAACAGCATTGACAATGCTGTTCTCTTCCTCAAGACCAAACACCAGCATAGGCATTTTCTGCTCAAGACACATAATAGACGCTGTAAGATCCATTGCAGCCAGTTTCTTGTCTACAACCTCTTCAATGGAAATCTCATCGTATTTTACTGCCTCCGGATTTACCTTTGGATCGCTGTCATAAATTCCGTCTACAGCTTTTGCAAGAAGAATGGCTTCTGCCTCGATCTCTACTGCACGAAGTACAGTGGCTGTATCTGTGGAGAAATACGGATGTCCGGTTCCGCCTGCAAAGAACAGGATCTTGCTGGCCTTAAACGCTTCCTCCACTGCATCCTTGGAGTACAGTTTCGTAAATGCTCCGCATACAAACGGAGTAAAAATTTCTGTTTCAAGTCCCAGATATCTGCAGATATCAGAAACATAAATACAGTTCATCACTGTGGCAAGCATACCGATCTGATCTGCTTTATTACGGTTGATGGTCTCGCTTGTACGTCCTCTCCAGAAATTTCCGCCTCCGATCACGATTCCCACCTGAGTTCCCTCTTCTGCAATGGTACGGATCTGCCGGGACACAGCAATGACTGTTTCCTCGTCAAAACCGGTCTTTTTTGCTCCTGCCAGAGCTTCTCCGCTTAATTTCAGTAAAATACGCTTCATAATCTTATCCTCTCCTGTTTCTTTTCGTACAAAAGACTTTTACCAGATACCGGTAACAATCTCATTGCCGTCCTCATCTACCGTAGTTGATACCGTAAAGTTTGAATAATAGTGGTAACCGGTTTTTCCTGTGTCCGGCTCATCCTCATATTCATCATACTGGGGAGAACCGATGGCTGCGATCAGATCATCCATGGATTGTCCGATATATCCGGTTGCCTTGTCAATGGTATCGTCAGTAGGCTGGGTGTCATCCGGATCATAATCCGGGTCATCCGGTGTATCAGTAGGCTCCGGCGCAGATGTGGGCTCCGGTGCGTCAGTAGGCTCCGGCGCAGATGTGGGCTCCGGATTCTCTGTATCGTCATCCTCCTCATCCTCTGTCAGTCCCAGGCGCTCCTTTACATCCTTAAGAGTGGAAATTTCTTTTTTGCCTGTAGCGGTCATATAAGTAGCATAAGGAATGCTGTCCTCACCGGTTCCGCTCATGCGAAGAGTGATCTGCTTCATGGATGCAAGGGGAAGATCCCGGAAAAAGCACTCATTCTTATCCTCGTCTGTATAGGTGATCCGGATATCATAGGTGATTCCCGCGGAGGACGGTTTCTTATAATAATATACTGCCTGCTCTCCGTTTTTCAGAGTAAACATTCCGTCTACCAGATCATCGCCCCACTCATCATCGTCTGTTTCTTCCTCATCCTGCGGATGCTGACGAATATAAATAGCGCCTATCTCGGAGCCTGTCCTGTTGATGATCGCGACTTTAGATGCTGTGGCGCTTTTTTCTCCGATCACATTTTTTTCATCGGATACTTCCATATCTACAAGATCTGCAGCCTCTGTCACCTGCGGCGTAACTGTCGGAGTTGCCTGAACCTGCTGTTCGGCCGGTTTATCCTTCTCTTTTCCACAGCCGGCCGCTGCAACTGCAAGTACCAGCAATCCGGCTATTGCAAGATATCTTTTTTTCATATTATAAACCTCCCATTCGTATTAATGGAAATCTCTGAACATAGTTTCATTACTATAATTATACTTAGTATCTTTTTCTTGTCAACTAAATGTCAGGTAAATTCACACAATTTTAAGACTTTCGATTCTGTTCAGTTTCACTTCATTCGCAGAAACAGTTTCCGGTTCTGTAAGCAAAACAGCCAGCCCCATGTCCGTCCTGATCTTGTACCTGTCTGACAACAGCACTTCTTTATATAATATATCAGTAAAGATTTTTTACCTTAAAATCCCGTTCCGCTTCACGCCTCTGGTCTTTTTTTGCAATATCCTGACGCTTGTCATAAAGCTTTTTGCCCCGGGCAAGACCGATTTCCACCTTGACAAGGCTGTCCTTAAAATACACCTTAAGGGGAACCAGCGTCAGGCCCTTTTCCTTTAATTTACCTTCCAGCTTATTGATCTCATATCTGTGAAGCAGAAGCTTTCTTACACGAAGAGGATCCTTGTTAAAAATATTTCCTTTTTCGTAGGGACTGATGTGCATGCCGTAAATATAGACCTCGCCCTTTTCAATTCTGACAAAAGCCTCTTTTATGCTGCATTTGCCCATACGGAGAGATTTCACCTCAGTTCCTGCCAGCGAAATCCCTGTCTCAAAGGTATCCTCTATAAAATAATCGTGAAAAGTCTTTTTATTATTTGCAATCAGTCTGATTCCCTGTTTCTTCGCCATAGCTTATTCCTCCTGCTCTTCCGCGATCGTAAAATCCACAGACCTTTTTACCGCATCCGCATCTGCCACACGGACGCGGATTTTCTGTCCCAGATGATATACTTTTTTCGTCAGTTCGCCTCTCAGTTCATGAGTCTCCTGATCAAAGGTATAATAATCATCCTTCAAGGCAGTAATATGAACCAGTCCTTCTACTGTATTGCCAAGTTCCACATACAGGCCATATCCGGTCACCCCGGAAATGATCCCGTCAAATTCCTCTCCCAGATGATAGGACATATATTCTGCCTTTTTCATTTTGTCAGATTCCCGTTCCGCTTCCTGGGCTCTTCTCTCGCACACACTTGACTGACGGGCCACCTCTTCCAGAATCTCCCGATAATGCTCTGTCTTTCCTTCCCGGGTCAGCCTTCCTCTGAGATTATCTCTGATGATCCGATGTATCTGAAGATCCGGATACCGTCTGATAGGAGAAGTAAAATGACAGTAATATCTGGCCGCCAGACCAAAATGTCCGCTGCATTCCGTGGTATATTTTGCCTGCTTCATGGTGCGAAGTGTAAGCCGGCTGATCATTGTCTCATTCGGAAGATCCTGAATGCTTTCCAGAATTTCCTGAATCTCTTTGGGCGTGATCTCCTGTCCGGATTTCCGCACGTCGATCCCCTGATTGTGAAGAAGCATCAGAAGCTCCTCCACCTTGTCCGGATCCGGATTTTCATGGGTTCTGTAAACAAAAGGATATTCGCCCTTACAGTATTCTCTGGCCACTGTTTCATTTGCCAGAAGCATAAAGTCTTCAATTATCTCTGTCGCCACACTGGTTTCATAGGGTTTTACATCAATGGCGCGGCCTGCCCCGTTGAGAATGATCTTGCTCTCCGGAAAATCAAAATCAATGGAGCCTCTGTTATGGCGGCATCCTCTGAGGATTCCGGACAGCTCTTTCATCAGGAAAAACATGGGAACAAATTCCTGATATTCTCTGCTGGTCTCTGTTTCTCCGTCTTCCAGAATACACCGCACCTGTTCATAGCTCATACGGCGGTCTACACGTATGACGCTTTCTGTAATTTTATGGGATACTACGGTTCCGTTTTCATCAATATCCATCAGACAGCTGAGAACCAGACGCTCCACACCCTGATTAAGCGAACAGATTCCGTTGCTCAGACGCTCCGGAAGCATGGGGATCACCCGGTCTGCCAGATAAACGCTGGTTCCTCTTTTCAGGGCTTCTCTGTCAATTGCGCTTCCGCCCTGAACATAATTGCTTACATCTGCAATGTGCACACCCAGATGATAAAGATTCCCCTCCTTTGTAAGAGAAACTGCATCATCCAGATCCTTTGCATCCTCGCCGTCAATGGTAACTGTCATAAGTCCGGTAAGGTCATCTCTTCCGTCCCAGTCCGCTTCCAGAACATGATCCGGCACTCTCATTGCCTGATTCATTACACGGACCGGAAATTCAGAAGGGATGCCATAGCTTTTTACAACAGCCAGAATATCCGCTCCCGGAGCATGGATATTTCCCAGGGATTCTGTGATCTTTCCCTCAGGCTTACGCTTCTCAGAGCCATAATCAAGGATCTGGGCAACTACCTTTTCTCCATCTCTGATACCATGAGAATTTTTCGGAGAAATATAAACGTCCCGGGATATTTTCTGGTTATCACAGAGCACAAAGCCATAATCTCCTTCTCGCTGAAAAGTTCCCACAACCTCTGTGGTACCTCTTTCCAGAATTTTTATAACCGTTCCCTCTCTGCGCTTTCCGGGCTTCTGTTCTTTTTTCAGCAGAACCTGTACCTTATCCTGATGAAGCGCTGTATTTACAGCATCTGCAGGAATAAAAATATCCTCTTCATCCTCTCCTGTTTCCACAAATCCAAAGCCCCTGGCATTTCCGATAAAAACGCCCTCTGCCAGAAGGCCCTGTTTTTTCAGACTCTTTATATTTTTTTTCTTAAATGATGCGCGATTTTCTTTTGGGAATCTTTTTTTCTTTTCCCATATTTTTTTTCTGCTCACTTGAACTCCTTTTCTGTAAACACAGACAGTCCTGTCAGAACTGCCGTTTCTGCGTACTCAGGCAAAAAAACACTCTTGCGAATTTACAAGAGTGTCTCCATTTTGCCTTCCATGATTCTTAGAAATTCATATTCAAAATGACAGCCAGAACAAAAAACAGGATTGCCATGACAGTAGTCGCCTTTACCAGACCACCCTCCATAGAACGTCCTTTGTTTCTTCCCCAGTAGGTATCCGCAACACCGGCAATAGAGCCAAGTCCCTGCTGCTTACCTTCCTGCATCAGTACAATGACTGTAAGACCTATGCAATCTAAGACAAAAATTACCGTAAGGATAATTCTTAAGATCTCCATTCAGGTTACACCTCCTAATCAACTGTTTTTCATTGTATCATATGGCTTTTGGGATTTCAACAGTTTTTCTCTAAAAACCTTGACAACAGAACTTCTTTCGGGGATGATATACAGGAATGGCTTATGCTGTTTTATGAAACTTATTACATTTAAAGGATGGTCAACATGAAAACTTCAACAAACAGAATTATGGCTTTTTTTGCCTCTCTTATACTGTCTGCCGGCTTTGCAGTATGCTGTTTCAGAATACCGGCTCTGTCAGCGGCTGTCAGTTCCATTGGAAATGTAAATCTTCTCACTTATGCAATGACAGTTATTTTATTCTGCGTTTCCTATCTTATTTTTTCAATTCTTCTGGCACGCACAGAGAAGCCCTGCTTTTTTGACGCGCCCAGAAACGCTTTTTTTACAGTAGTACTTCTTATAACGGTAAATATTCTTTTCTTTATCCGCATGTACCGCCTGGAAGTAGATGTTTACGGTTCTGTTTCCGCAAGATACGTCTGGCATTCCATTCCTTTCTGGCTTGTACTGATCTGCCTTGTGACAGAAGGGCTCGTTTTTCTTCATTTTGCCAGAAATAATAACTTTTCTGTAAAAGCCTGGGCCATGTCCCTTTTCTATGAGCTTCTCACACTTCTGGTTGCCTATAACTTTTATACCCCGGAGGTTTTTCTCAGAAACGAACCGGACCGTCTTCATATGGATGCATATTTCAATTCCATATATAATGTACTGCACGGAAGCCCTTACACGGAATATACCACCAGTATTTACGGTCACTACGGAATTTTATACAAGCTTCCCATGAAGATCCTTGGAGGCGATCTGATCGATTTTATTCTTCTGAATACCATCATCGGCGCCCTTTGCTTCCTTGCAGCTTTTCTGACCCTTCATTTTATTGTAAAAAATGATCTTTTAAGAATTCTGGGCTCCATTGCCCTGACCTTTCCCGTTCTTTCCATGAGAAGCGGAATCTACTGGCAGCTATGGCCACACAGAATTCTTTTTATGTGCCTGATGCTTTTCTGGATCGCCTTTTGTGTGCGTTTCAAAAAAAGCGGACGCCTCATCTGTATTCTGGGCTATGGGCTTTCGCTTCTCGGCATCCTGTGGAATACAGAAACAGGGCTTTTCTGTGCAGTTTCCTGGGCAGCATTCTGGATCCTCCGCTGCCTCTGCCACAAAAAAGACTCCTGGGTTCCGGTTTTAAAAACCTGTCTTCTGCACTTTGCAGGAATCCTTCTCAGCTTTATGGGAGCATATGCTGCAGTTGAACTGTATAACCTCATGAGCGGAGGTCATATTACAGGAATCCGGGAATTTCTTTTCCCGCTCCTTCAGTCCTCTTACATGGATGGTCTTCTGAGAGTGGATCTTCCGGATTTTGCAAGCGCCTATATGGTAATCCTTGTGTTATTTTTTATAGCCTGTGCCCGGGGTATTTCCCACATATGGTTTGTCCGCGCACAGGATGAAACAGACAGCCGTCATCTCCTTCGCGTCTGCTTCACTTTTGCTGCCGCAGTCCTTTCGTTAGGGCAGATCACATATTTTATCAACAGAGCGGCTTATCACAATCTGGAGATCATTCACATTCCATGTATTCTGCTTCTGTGTATTTTTGCCGAAGAAGGAATGAATACTTTCCAGACGTTCCGCATTAAAAACATGAACAGTTTCAGCGGAATGCAGATTTTTAAAGGTACTTTTACTGCTGTTTCCCTGCTTGTTCTGATGACTGTCTCTACCGGAAACATCATTCAGTACGGTCAGAACACAGCTCTCAGAGAGGAACTGCACAATGAGCAGGAACTGAATGATTTCGCCGCCCATATCGCTGCAAATATCCCGGAAAACACCTACGCCTTTGGAATCGGTGTACCGGAGATTTATTCCATCCTCCGCTGGGATACCGGATGCTATACGCTGGATCTGGCCGATCTTTCTCTGAGACCGGAGGCAGGAGACTATATCATGGATGATATCAAAGCCAAAAAAATTCCTGCCTTTCTTGCCGGAGAGGGAACCATCAGCCGTCTGGAAAAATACAGCTCCAGAGAAAAAAGCCAGTGGCTTCTGGATACCTATGAAATTTCCCGGGAATTTGAATTTAAAGGAGCTGTACTTCAGTATTTTACTTTAAAATAATAATGTGTACGTTGTTTTTAAACAAAGCATTTTTATTTACCGGGAAGGTCGGCACATAATGTATTACTTTCCTGACAAAACAAAAAATCCTCCGTTCTGCCCAAAGCGCCGCGGAGGATTTTTTATTTTCAAATACATTCTGCTTTTGTCATATAACAGTCCTCTGCCTGCTGCTATACATTTTCCTCCGAAAATCCCCTGAAAGGATTCTGATACTCTCCATTTTCGCCAAGCTGCTCTGCAATACGGAGAAGCTGGTTATACTTTGCATTTCTGTCAGAACGGCAGGGCGCTCCTGTTTTTATCTGGCCTGCACCTGTGGCAACTGCCAGATCTGCAATAAAGGAATCCTCTGTCTCTCCTGATCTGTGGGAGATCACTGCCCGGTATCCGTTTTCCTGCGCCAGCCGGACCGTATCCATAGCCTCTGTCAGAGTACCGATCTGATTTACTTTTACAAGCACTGCATTGGCTGCCTGAAGTCGGATCCCGCAGGTCAGTCTCTTTTTATTTGTTACAAAAAGATCATCTCCTACCAGCTGTATTTTGTCTCCCAGCCGCTCTGTCAGTTTCTTCCAGCCTTCCCAGTCGTCTTCCTCCAGCCCATCCTCAAGAGATACCACAGGAAATTCTTCCAGTAATCCCTCATAATATTCAATCATCTCAGAAGAGTCTCTGAATACATCTTTTCCTTTCATTTTGCTTTCTCCGGGAAAATAGTAAACCCCTTTTTCTTCTTCATACAATTCACTGGCTGCTGCGTCTATGGCAATTGCGATCTGCTTTCCCGGTTCGTATCCGGCCCTTTCCACTGCCTGGATGATCAGCGCCAGCGCATCTCTGGAATCCTCAAGATCCGGCGCAAAGCCTCCCTCATCGCCTACTGCTGTAGACAGATTTTTTTCTTTGAGAATGATCTTCAGAAACTGATAGATCTCCACGCACATGCGGATTCCTTCTGAAAAATCTTCCGCCCCCACAGGCATGATCATAAATTCCTGAAGATCCACGGTATTATCTGCATGGCGTCCTCCATTCAGAATGTTCATCATGGGCACAGGCAGCTTTCTGGTATGACAGCCGCCCAGATATTGATAAAGAGGAATTCTCAGAGCTTCCGCAGCCGCCCTTGCCACTGCCAGAGAAACACCCAGAACTGCATTGGCTCCTATACTGCTTTTATTGTCTGTTCCATCGACTTCTGCCAGAAGTCTGTCTATATTCATCTGATCAAGCGCATTTTCTCCCACAATTGCTTCTGCAAGTTTTGTATTTACATTATTTACAGCTTTTTCCACACTGAGCCCAAGGTATTTTCCCTTCTCACCATCCCGGAGCTCCACTGCCTCAAATCTTCCGGTAGACGCCCCGGAGGGAACTATGGCTCTTGCTGTATATCCATGGATTCCAACAATCCCTTCTCCTGCTGTAACTTCAACCTCAACCGTAGGATTTCCCCTGGAGTCCAGGACTTGTCTTGCGTGAATTCTGCGTACAGGTAAATAACGCAACATATTTTTACCTCCTAAGACTTGATAATCCTATCTTATCCTGAATCCCTTTTTCTATTCACCGGAATTCATTAATATTTTCAGTTAATTATGTATATAAAGTTATTTTTAGCAGTTAAAACAATATTTATTTTAATTTTATCAATTTTCTTATTGACAAATCCCATTTTATCTGTTATAGTAAGCTCATAAAACAAAAGGAACTTAAAAATAAATCAAAAAGGAGTGAGACCACCGAAAACATAAACGAAATCTCAAAATCCAACAAGGAGGTACAGACCACCAGAAACGTAAAATAATTCATCATAATCTATGAAAGGAAGGTACAGACCACCGAGAACATAATCTTAATTCCAGAATGTTTTATAAAAATTTAAGGAGGACTAATCCATTGGACAGTGAACATTAAAAAGAGCCAGCAGAAAATCAAATCTGATGGCTCTTATTTTTGTTGTCATATGCATAAAAAGAAGGACAGAGTTTCCTCGACGCTGCTACGGACAAGATCCTTTAAATCGTGCTTTATTAAATCTTCATTGAGTTGTATAAAGTTATCAGACATCGTTCTGTACCTCCTATGGTGAATTTTGTGTGGTAACTTTATTCTACCAAACGGCTATAGACCATGTCTGTTTTTATGAAATTGAATTTGCGAAATTAATTATACGTTATCGTGCAGAGCACTGATGCAGAAAAGCCAGTCATCAATCAGTGAAGGTTCTGCCGTAGACTCCACTTTTTTCAAAACAAATGTGATTTTTCACTTCTTTGGAGATGGTTATGCAATCCTTGTTTAAAAACCGACCAATCGCGTTAAAGCTTTCGTCCTTGTTTAACATGGCTTCAATGATAATTCGTGAAGCAAGAGTTAAATGTTTTTGTTTATTCATAAGGACTTCCTTTCTGCCGGGAGGAATAGCCATATTTATAGAATGGTTTTAACAGAACGTTTGGAAAAATTAAATTCCATGGTTAAGAGAAGATAGATTTGCAGGATTAAATTCCACAGAAGATTGGAATTTAATCCTGCAATTGAGTACCAAGTAAAAAACAACATATTTTTATTCTTATTTTTGTGCAGTTTTTCTCGTTATTTTTTCAGAAATCTGGTATACTTGATACATCAAATTTTTTATTGGAGGATATATCATGATTCGTACACTGGAAAACGATCAGCTTCGGGTACAGATCAATGATCTTGGCGCTGAGCTGACTGAAATCTATGACAAAACAAATGACCGTCAGGTACTCTGGAATGCAGATCCTTCTTACTGGAACCGCCATGCCCCTGTCCTGTTCCCAAATGTGGGCCGCTATTATGAAAATAAATGTCTTATTAACGGAAACACCTACCACTGCGGACAGCATGGATTTGCCCGTGATATGGAATTTACCTGTACAGAGTCCTCACAGACCTCTGTCACCCATCTTGTGACCTCTTCTGATTCAACAAGGGAAACTTATCCTTTTGATTTCCGTCTTCTTATCACCCATGAGCTTTCCGGAAGAGATCTGACTGTACGCTGGACCGTGATCAATGAGGATTCTCAGACCATGTACTTTACTATCGGAGGACATCCTGCCTTTAATGTGCCTGCGGTTCCGGATACTTTCCAGGATCAGTATTATCTTACTTTTAACCATGAATCAGAGCTTACCTGCAGTCTCCTGGATCTTTCCCACGGAACTGTATTTGAGGGAAAAACCTATCCGCTTGCTCTGGAACACGGACGCTGTCATATCAAAAGAAAGCTTTTTGACAACGATACTCTGGTATTTGACAACGGGCAGGTAACCCGGGCAGGAATCGCCTTTCCGGACGGAACTCCTTATGTGGAAATCACCTGTAAGGGATTTCCGAACTTTGGTATCTGGAGCGCGCCGGATTCTCCCTTCGTCTGCCTGGAACCCTGGATGGGACGCTGCGACAACACCGGCTTTGCCGATGAGCTTTCTTCCAAGCAGGACATCAACACCCTGGCGGCCGGAGAGACCTTTAAACAGTTTTACACCATATCTGTGAAATAGAAAAAGCCTTCTGTATCCGATTTTTGTTCCGTGTAAGCTTTATGTTTTTATATACTTGAATCACTAATACTTCTTTAAATAATACAAAAAACTTCCGGGGAAGGAGCAGATTTGACTCCCATGAGCCAAATCTGCTCCTGTTTGGAACTATCTATTTCCCGACAGCCCCTTCCCCGGAGTTTTTCTGTACAGAAACGCGCTGTTTCTGATTTTATATTCTGCTTTTACAGTTCCTGCATTTTCCTGGCAGCCCCGGAGCTCATCCGGCTTTTAACAGACTTTCTCCATCATTTGATCCTGCTCATTTTTTCATAAATTCCTGACAGGCTGGGATATATCTGCTGATATACCTCCTCATAAAGTTTCCGGTATACTGCATGCTGCCGCCGGTTTGGTTTAAATACATCTTTTTTATGAACCATACACCTCAATGCTTCTCTGTAATCCTCAAACACGCCCAGCGTCACAAATGCAGAAATCGCGCTGCCGATCCCCGACACTTCATAAGTCTGAGTTCTTACTACCGGCAAACCGAACATGTCTGCAGTGATCTGACAGATCTCACTGCTCTGAGCGCCTCCGCCGCCTACGCGAATCTCTTCAAAACGAAATCCTCCTTTTTTCTCCATATGACGCATTCCATCCATCAGGGCAAAATTGATTCCTTCTATGATTGCCCGGTAAAGATGGATTCTGGTATGAACATCCGACAGACCTATTACGGAACCTTTTGCCTCAGGCATGGTAAGGTTTGGTGTAAAATACGGCTGGAGCAAAAGCCCGTCGCAGCCTGCAGGAATCTCTTTCAGGCGTCTGTTCAGAAGCTCCTCCGGCTGAATATCTGACTCCAGCGCTTCCATAACTTCTTTCTGGGCAAACTCTTTTTTAAACCAGGAAATCAGCCAGTATCCTCTGAAGATTTCTATTTCCGGAGTATAATGCCCGGGAAGGATAGAATCATAGGGCGGTATAAACGTTTCCGGTTCCAGATAATCAGAAGTGGTAAACGTAACAGTAGCTGTGGTTCCAAAACTGAAAGCCGCCCTTTTTTTATTGACACAGCCAAGACCCAGAATTTCGCAGGCCTTGTCTGTACCAGTGGCGATCAGCTTCAGATCCTTATTCAGTCCCAGATCTTCTGCAGCAGTCTCTGTAAGAGAGCCGATATAATCGCCGGGATCCACCAGCTCGCACATCATTTCATCCGGAATATCAAAAACCGGTCGAACCAGATCATTTTTCTTTTTCCAACAACGGTTTTTAAAATCATAAGGAACATATCCCACGATGGACGCCGTAGAATCTGCCAGTCTTCCGGTAAGCCTGTAATTCAGATATGCACTCAGAAGAACATATTTCTTTGTTTTTGCCCAGATATCAGGTTCGTTTTCCCGAATCCAGTTACAATGAGATTTCTGGTATTGGAGATTTAAGGTTTTTGTCATTCCCACTGCTTTTACCGCTGCAGAAATCCAGGGCTTCAGCGCAGGCGTCCCTGAAGCCCTTCTCTGATCCAGCCATAAAATTGCAGGACGCAAAGGTTCCCCGTCCCGTCCAAGGCAGACACTGGTACAACGGATCGTTGTAAGCGTTACTGCCCGGATCTGAGCAAAAATATCCGGAAAGCTCTCCCGAAGCTGTCTGGAAACACGGCACAGATTCTGGTAATAAAAATCAGGATCCTGTTCTGCCCATCCGGATTTTCTTGAAACATAAGCCGGATGATGGCCCTTCTGGGCTTTTGCCAGTATTTTCCCTTCCGAGGAAACAAGAAGAGCTCTTGTACTCTGGGTTCCAATATCAAAAACAAGGACAACTGATGTTTTTTTCACAGGTACTCCCTCCCTATGCAGATCAGTGTGTAATCCCTTCTTTCAGGTATTTCTTTTTATCCTCATCCAGATCCAGTCCAAGAGTACCGCCCGGATTCATCAGATAGTCTTTATCAAAATAATCCTTCAGAACCTTAACCACACCATACTCTGTATGTCCCAGGCTTCCCTCAAGCCACGGCGCAAACATTTTTCCGATTCCATGGTGGTGGCTGATCGCTGCTCCGGACTTCTGAATGGCATCAAGAATCGTTGTATGATATGCCCGGAATTTATCCGCTCCGCTCATCCTTGTAATAAAAATAAAATACAGGTTTGCCCCCTGTGGATAACAGTGGGACATGTGAGTTGTCACAATGGTATTGGGAAGCTTATGGCAGACTTTTCTCACTTCCCTGTGTACCTTTGCCATATTTGACCAGTTCACTGTACATTCCAGTGTATCTGTAACAATACCAAAATCCATCATGGTATCTCTCAGATACGGATCATTAAACCGTCCTTTTTCCCAGCTTTTTGTAACGTAGGAGGTAAGGCTCATTGCTTTATATTTATGAGCAATCCTTCTGATATTTGCAGCCACATTTTTGGAATAGCCCTTTCCGCCGTCTGTAAATCCAAGGAACAGACAGCGCTCCATATCCCGAAAGCCTCTGATATCCAGAAGTTTCCAAAGCGGCGTCTCATCCACATTATACAGTCTCAGCATAAGGTTTGTTTCCTCCGGGTCTGACAGACGGAATACGGAAGAAAATCCTGCCTCACACTGCATCATCTCTCTGGCTGCCGCCATGGCGACCTTCCAGTTTTTAAAAATATAGGAGAAACGTTTTCTGTTTTCCGGCATGTAGCGGAATACCTTTAAGGTCACCTCTGTCAGAACACCAAAAGCCCCCTCGCTTCCCATCATGATCTGGTTCAGATTCGGACCGGTAGCTTCTCTGGGATAGTGACTGGTCTGTATGTTGCCAATAGGGGTAGCATATTTTTGTGACAGCACAATATCTGTAATACAGCCATAGTAAGTACTGTTCTGGCCGGCTCCTCTTGTGACAACCCATCCGCCTACACTGCTGTACTCAAAGGACTGTGGAAAGTGCCCGCAGGTATAGGCGCGTCTAGCTCCAAAAACAGTCTGAGCGTTATTCAATATTTTTTCAAGTTTTGGCCCTGACATTCCAGCCTGAACAGTAATTGTCTGATCTGTTTCATTAAAAGAAACAACCTCATTAAAACGCAGACGCATATCCAGAGAGATTCCGCCGTTTACCGGCTCCACGCCCATGGTTACACTGCTTCCGCCTCCGTAAACATAAAGAGGGATTTTTTCTTTGGTACAATAAGCCACAATAGCCTCTACCTCTTCTGTTTTTGCCGGATAAACCACTGCATCCGGAAGTGAATCCAGACGTTTTTCTCTCAGACGCATGGCGTCATAGGCTGTTTTTCCATAGGCTACAGACACCCTCGCATAATCGTCTGTACGCACATACTTCTCACCAACGATCTCTTTCAGAGCATCTATATGCTTCTGCTCCAGACGTACCGGACAATTCGTAAGTTCTATCTTTTCCATTCCGATGCTTCCGTCATAATGTCGGAAATCGTCATCTGTCATCTTAAATTTTTCTTTCATCATTTTGTAAAGAGATTCTTTTGGATATTTTACAAAATCCGGATCTCCCCATCTGAATACAGAACGCCAGCTGTCTGTAGGCGCTGCTTCCTTCACCCATTTCGGCTCAAATCCTTTATATGGCTTACTCATAATTTCCTCCTTCCTGCGCGCGGTTTCTGCGCATACAGGTACTCTCCTGAGAGGTTCCTCCTTCCAGCGCGCAGTCTTTGTGCATACAGGTATTCTCCTTATTATTTTCCTCCAGATACTCCTTCAGAACACTGCTGGTAACGATCACATCCGCATGAAGACCAAGTACGTCAGGAATAAGAACATCGCCCCTTCCCATGGATTTTCTGACCGTCATATGATTGATTTCTTCCATAATCTGAAAAATTTTATCTTTTGGTATCTCCCGGGACACACGGACCGGAATCACCGGAACTGAATCCCAGGCAGTTTTTACCGTAGTAGAAAAAGTTCTTTTTGGACAGGTCATTTCACTTTCCGCAAATTGCTGCCCTCTTTTACATTTATTTCCAGTTACCTTCCACTGCCCATTTTCCAACTCTGCCTGCATACGGCAGCTGTTAGGGCAGGTAATACAAACAAGTTCCTTCATGACTGCACCTCCCCAAGCTGAAAAACAAGGGACGTTCCGACTATGTCTGCTTTTGACAGATCAATGACAACCCGCTCCATTTCCGGAGGCCTTACTGCCTGATATTTTTTCTCAAAAACTGTTTTTCCTGCTGAAACCGCTGTAAGCATACTTTCTCCCATAGTCCTTCTGCATCGGAAATAAAAAACAAGCTTTTTGTCCAGATCGCTTTTCCGGATCTTCTGGGGAACCACATAAGCAAGCCCTCCTTCTGTCTCCACGGAAATCCAGTTTTCCGCTGTTCTGTCAGCCTCTCCTTTCAGTTCTCCGGAATATCTGGCCGCAGAAGTTCCTGCCAGCTCTCCGCTTTCTGACACATAATCTACAAGATCATTGACATGAAAAGCATTCCCACAGGAAAATACTCCCGGCACATCCGTCATGGCCCATGAATCACAGACAGGGCCTTTTGTCCGGGGATCCATAGTAACCCGGAGACTTTCTGCCATTTCATTTTCCGGAATCAGTCCAACCGATAAAATCAGAGTATCACAGTCAATTCGCTTTTCTGTTCCCGGAACAGGCTGCATCTGTTCATCCACTTTGGCAATTTCCACACCTGTCAGCCGGTCATCCCCAAATATTCTTGTGACTGTTTCCGATAAATGAAGAGGAATATCAAAATCCTCCAGGCACTGGATCATGTTTCTGGTAAGTCCGGAAGGCTCCGGCTTCACCTCATAAACGCCGAGAACATCTGCCCCTTCCAGTTTCAGCCTTCTTGCCATGATAAGGCCGATATCACCGCTTCCCAGAATCACACATCTTCGGGCAGGCATCACCCCCTGCAGATTGGTAAAATGCTGCGCTGTCCCTGCCGTATAAACTCCGGCCGGTCTTGTTCCGTGAATGGAAACCTGTTTTGCTGTACGCTCACGGCAGCCTGTAGCCAGAATCAGGGTTCTGGATACCAGCATTTCCACTCCATTTCTGCTGACTGTCCACACCTGAAAATCCTGATCTGATTTCCGGATCTTTGTAACAAACGTCCACAGCTTCGCAGGAATTTCCAGTCTGTGAAATTCCTCAATAAACCGTTCTGCATACTCCGGTCCGGACAGCTTTTCCTTGAAACGCTGCAAACCGAAGCCATCATGAATACATTGTTTCAGAATACCTCCCAGCCGTCCTTCTCTTTCGATCAGAAGAACCTGTGCCCCTTCTTTTTTTGCGGCTATTGCAGCCGCAAGTCCTGCCGGGCCTCCGCCGATAACGATCACATCATAAATCATTTTCCGTCACCTGCCTTTGTTTTCCCGAATAAAAGATAACTGTCACCGCCGCTTTTTTTCACTTTCTCCAATGGTTGGCCTGTGACCTCACTGATGATTTCCGCCACAAGAGGCATACAGAAACCGCCCTGACAGCGTCCCATTCCCGGACGTACCCTCTTTTTTACTCCATCAACAGTATATACAGGAAGAGGCGAACACAGCGCATCCACAATCTCCCCCTTACTGATTTCCTCACAGCGGCATATCATCACCCCGTAATCCGGTCGTTTCTGAATCAGTTTATTTCTCTGTTCCGGAGACATTTCACGGAGTCTCGGAACACCTTTTCTGTAAGGGTTATAGCTCTCATTTTTCTTTACCGGATGTGAAACTGATACCATTTTTGCCGCCATTTTCGCCACATCTTTTGCAACTGCCGGAGCAGTGGTAAGCCCCGGCGACTGAATTCCTGCACAGTGGATCAGATTCTTTGTTTTTCTGCCCCGCTCAATTACAAAATCCTCCTCGAAAGTAGGAGCTCTTACCCCGGTGAAATATGTAATGATATCTCTCTGGGACAGTTCTTTAACAGTACCCTGCTGTTTTTTAAAATTATTCTCAATGCTGGATGCCTGGGTTGCAAAATTTTCCTTTTCATAAGTTTCCACTGCATCCGGACCGACCAGAAGATTATCATGAGCCGTATGGACAATCCCTCCGCCTTTTGTATGACCGGAAGTTTTTTTAAGAGTTTTCCAGGAGGCGATCCCGCCCATAAGTTTTCCGGCCTTTTTATCCAGAATGGCATTGGTTCCCCGCCTGGGGTGAATAGAATAAAATCTGTCCCCTGCCATTTCAGCCACATCTTCTGCAAAAACTCCGGCAGCATTGATTACGATCTCCGGATAGATCCGTCCTCTGTTGGTAAGCACACTTCTGATTTTTCCGCCTTTTACATCCATAGACAAAACCGCTGTATTCAAAGCCACCTCCGCCCCGTTCTGCACAGCGTTTTCTGCATAGGCAATGGTAAGACCATAGGGGCAGACGCTTCCTGCCATACTGTTATAAATTGCAAATTTCATATCCGGATTCAGATGGGGCTCCCGCTTTCTGAGAGTTTTTCCTGAAATCACCCGTGTATCGGAAACACCGCACATGTATTTTCTCTGACATGCATAAAGATATGCGGGAAGCAGCTCGCTCCAGTGCATCATACCCACATACTGACCGCATCTTTTAAAAGGTACGTCCAGCTCTTTGCAGATTTTTCCATACATCCGGTTTCCGGCAATCACGTAATGCTGTTTCAGAGTTCCTTTTCCAAGATCGATCCCCGGATGAACTTCTCCGTCATTGCGACCGGAAGCATGCATGGCAACATCACTTTCTTTTTCTGCCAGAAGTACATCCAGTTTCCATTTCATCAGTTCTCTGGCAATACTGGCGCCTGAAATTCCGCCGCCGATCACCAGAACATCCGGTTTTCTGCCTTCCAGGGCCTGATCCTGAATATGGGGAAGTTTCATTTTGGGAAGCTCTGTATTTTCCAGCTTCAGATTATTGATTACATGATATCTTCGCCTTTTATCCACGCATAAAGAGCAGGCTCCTACAATATCCTCCCATTTTTTCAGAGTTCCGGACAGAACTATATTTCCATCCTTCTCAGTTACCCGGATACTGTTTCCGTAGATGCTCCGTACCTTTTTTTGAAGCTTCTGACAATCCACTCATATCCCTTCTTTCACAAGTCGGTCGTATGTACGACTTTTTCTTTTATAGTATCACATTTTTATGCAAAGTCAACAAAAACATGATACATTTAATCACTTTAATATAAAATATATCCACATTTTTTTCATAAAACAATGCTCTGAATCCGCATCCGGAACATTCTTTTTCCTTTATGTTTATGGACAAAACACCCAAAACACGTTACAATAAATGAACAGTAATCAACTATTTTCAGGAGGTAACTTAATGGCCGCACCCAGAAAAGAAGATGTCCGCAGTCTGATCGTCAGTACCGCCGAAAAACTTCTGGAAGAAAAACCCTTTTCTGAGATTTCTCTTTCTCAGCTTGCATCTGAAGCAGGAATATCCAAGGGAACTCTCTACTATCATTTTAAAAACAAAAATGAACTGTTATTTGCGATCACAGACAAATATCTGGACGAGCAGTGGACAGAGCTTTGTCAGTGGACGGATAATGCAGATAAAGATACTTCCCTTCACCGTCTTGTCCGTTATGTTCTGGAACGCGACGTAGCCGGTGTCAAACTCCGCCTGCCTCTTTTTTATGATGCTATGATCGGCAATGAGGAAATAAGAACTCATCTGATACGCCGCTATCAGTGTTTCGCTTCTCTGATCGCCAAAAAAATTTCAGAGCGTACAGACAAGGTTTCAGGCGAATATTTTTCCTGGCTTCTTCTCCTTCTTTCTGACGGTCTTTCCATGCATCAAACAATACAGAACGATCACCTTGATACAGAAAAATTTATCAGTCAGACCGCCGCTTATATTGAACAGTTCTTTCCGAAAAAATAAAAAGAGCGCTGATCACATTTTTCCTGTAAGCCTCAATGGTCTGAGTTCAGTTTCGACCATTGAGGAACCGGTATATGTGAAGCGCTCTTTTCTTTTAACAATATTTCCTGTACAGCAGCAGTTCCATATAAAACCTTTGTTTTCTTATTCCATCCTCAGCCTCTCAACAATGCTCTGTTTTTCCAGATTTCTGAAGCAGCAACAGGGAATCAGAACTGCAAAGATCAAAAGCAGAGGCGTGCAGATAAGTAAAGGCAGAAGGGTAAAACGGAAAGTAGTAAAACCGCCCTCCACCATAGCCCGGATCACAACTCCCACTGCAAAAGAGCTGAGAACATAAGACACGATCAGGGTGATCCCTGCATAATAGAACCAAAAAAAGTGCAGCCAGGAGAAGCACTCCCACCCGCACTGCAGTGATCTTTTTTTCTTTCATTGCGCCCCTCCTGTCCATATATATCCCATACCGCGCACAGTTTTTATATAAGTATGAGCTTCATCCTCAATTTTTCCCCGAAGACGGTTCATGGTCACAGTCAGAGTATGATCGTCAATGAAATTTCCTCCTGCATCCCAGAGCTGTTCCAGGAGGTTTTTTCGTGGCAGAATGTTCCCCGCGTTTTCTGTCAGAACCTTCAAAAGCTTATATTCATTTGGTGTAACAGGCAGCCGTTCCTTTCCCCTGACTGCAGTCAGCGTCTTAAAGTCAAGAAGAATGTTCATATTAAAAGGCTTTGTCACATAATCCTCTGCCCCCAGATCAAATCCGTTCAGCACATCTTCCTCCAGATCATTTGCTGTCAGAAAGATCACCGGAAGCTGCGGTTTCTTATTTTTGATTTCCCTGCACAGTTCAAATCCATTTCCGTCCGGCAGATTTACATCAAGAAGCACAAGAGCAAATTCTTCATTTTCCAAAAGCTGGACTGCCTTTCTGACTGTATATGCCGCTACAGTCAGATAGCCGCCGGCATCCAGCTCAAAGCACAGGCCTGCGCTTAATGCAAGGTCATCCTCCACTACAAGTATTTTCATTTTTCTGTCCATTCCTTTTTCTTTTTAATATCTGTTTATCAAATTTTATGTCCGTCCGTTATTTACATCAAACCGGAAACAAAGCCTTACCCGGCAGATATAAATCCTTCCAGATCCAGCTTATTTTTGTCAGACAAACAAAAGCACTCTCACAAGTCCCAGTATCAGAAGATGTACCGGATAAAACCAGTAAAAAAACCACTTGGAAAAATTCCTGTGTGTTTCTGCCCTTTTACCGTTATAAAACCGCAGGATACAGATACCTGCCGTAGCCGGTCCTGCCATACTCAGAATCGTACAGAGTATATTTATGTCCATAGAAAATCTTCCAAAGCCGCCCAGGAAATTGAATGCCCCGAATACCAGAGTTCCTGTCAGGAATGCCCTTTTAAGCTTTCTGTGATCCCTGCCTGCATTCACAAAAAGAATGGTAAACGCAGGCGCAAGAACTGCCCAGTCACAGAACAGAGACAGAAGAATCAGCCCTGCCAGAGCAAGATTTCTGCTTAGAGGATTGATGATCTCTCTCATGGCTTTTATGATCAGAAAACATAAAAACAGCGTAAACAGCATATCCATTCCCGCAAAGCCTATGATTCCTTCCTCTGTCATGGCCAGACAATAGGGAATCTCCGAGATCACAGCAAACAAGAGCAGCCTCTGTCCATATTTTTTCGGAGATCTTGTATAAGTCATTCCCTCCACCAGGAAATAACACATCACAGGCGCAGTAAAATATCCCACGGCTGTTAATATCTCAGCCAATACAGTCCCTGGTTCCAGAAAAATAAAGGAAACATGGTTCAAAAGCATGGTGATCATGGCAATATATTTAATCGTGTCCCGGTTCATTTCTCTTTTTTCTGTAAGATTTCTGCTGTCCGTCATTCAGCTTCCCCCAGAAACAGCTCATTTTCTTTTCTTGTTTCAAACAGCTTTGCCATTTTCTTTTCTGCTGCAAAAAGAACCACTTTATTCAGGCTGCGTGCATGTTTCGGACAGACCGCAATACATCGCATACAGGAGATACATTTCTCTTCATCCACCTTCTTTACATTATTCAGGTCAATAGCGCCCACCGGACAGAGCGCCGCGCACCGTCCGCAGGAATTGCATGCTTTTCCCGGCTTCGGAATAAAAGGAATCGTCCCCAGCTCTTTGTAAGGATGATTTCCCGGAACACTGAGCTCTCCTGTTTTTTCCTGATGTTCCAGATATTCTCTGACCCTTTTTCCAAACTCCCGGAGTTCTTTCTGATCTGTTTCATCTGGTCTTCCCGCTGCAAATTTATGCATAATGGAATGTTCTGCAATGGCTGCCACTGCCGCTGCCGGGACAAATCCTGCCTTATCAGCCACATCTTTTAATTCAATCAGCGTGTCCTCATACGCCCTGTTTCCGTAAACGCATACCAGAACCGCCCGGGCCTGATTTCCTTTCATCATTCCAAGCCTTTTTGCAGCCTCCTGAGGAACTCTTCCCCCAAAAGAAGGAACTGCAATAAAACAGATATCCCCGCTTTTAAATACATGTCTGCTGTAATCTTCCTTTTCCGGCAAAAGACTTATCCTTCTTTTTTCGCCGTCCATTGCTTCCGTCAGAAGTTCTGTTACTTTATCGGTTCCCCCTGTGGGGCTGAATGTGATCTCATACACTGCCATCATGGTGTCCTCCTTATTTTTTGTCGAATATTATTATACTGCAAACAAATTCCCCGTTCAATCGGAATCCTGTTGAATTTGACTGTTCACTTTGTATTTTTAAAAGAACCCGAAAGAAGTTTTGAAATTGCTCTTGACAGAAACTGTCAAACAGTGCTACTTTTTACAGGGAAACGAAAAACAAAAATCTAATGATGAGGTGTGAACACATGCAGAATTTAAAACCGATCAAAGAAGGTAAGGTACGCGAGATCTACGATAACGGCGACAGCCTGATCATGGTTGCAACTGACCGCATCAGCTGCTTTGACGTAATTCTGAACAACGAGGTTACCAAAAAAGGCACTGTCCTTACACAGATGTCTAAATTCTGGTTTGATATGACAGAAGATATTCTGCCAAACCACATGATTTCTGTAGATGTAAAAGATATGCCGGAATTTTTCCAGAATGAAAAATATGACGGAAAATCCATGATGTGCAAAAAGCTGAACATGCTTCCTATCGAATGTATTGTCCGCGGCTACATTACCGGCAGCGGCTGGGCAAGCTATCAGGAAAACGGCACAGTCTGCGGCATTAAACTGCCGGAGGGCCTGAAAGAATCTGACAAGCTTCCTGAACCAATCTACACACCATCCACAAAAGCTGAGATCGGAGATCATGACGAAAACATCTCCTTTGAACAGAGCGTTGATCATCTGGAAAAATACTTCCCCGGAAAAGGCCGCGAGCTTGCTGAAAAGCTTCGTGACAACACCATTGCTCTGTACAAAAAATGCGCAGAATACGCACTCAGCAAAGGAATCATCATTGCAGATACAAAATTTGAATTTGGTCTTGACGAAAACGGAAACATGGTGATCGGTGATGAAATGCTTACACCGGACAGCTCCCGTTTCTGGCCTGCTGACGGATATGAACCGGGACACGGTCAGCCTTCCTTTGACAAGCAGTTTGCCCGCGACTGGCTGAAAGAAAATGACGGCCATGACTGGACTCTTCCTCAGGAGATCGTTGACAAGACTATCGACAAATATCTTCAGGCATATGAAATGCTTACAGGCGAAAAACTGAAATAAATCTTCTGACGAAAAAACACTGTGCAGCAGCTCTTTTACTGAGTGTCTGTACAGTGTTTTTCTTATGCAGGCTTCTCCTGGATCTGTGAAACCTGCTGCATTTTATTTTGTTCTTTTTCCAAGCTCCCAGAAAGCTACCGCGCTGGCAGCTGCCACATTCAGAGAATCCACCTGATGAGCCATGGGAATACGTACTGTATAATCGCAGCCGGCAATAGTACCGGCAGCCAGACCCTCTCCCTCTGTGCCAAGGATCACTGCCAGCTTTTTTTCTGCCTGCAGTTCCGGAGAATCAATACTGACCGAATCCTCGCAAAGAGCCATGGAAACTGTTTTAAATCCCATACCGGCTAAACAGCCCATCCCCTTTTCCGGCCAGTCCTTTTTTCCAAATCTGGTCCAGGGAATCTGAAACACAGTTCCCATACTGACTCTGGCAGCTCTCCGGTACAGGGGATCGCTGCATCCTGCAGTCAGAAGAACCGCATCCATATTCAGGGCTGCCGCTGACCGGAAGATTGCTCCCACATTTGTGGGATTTACCACATCTTCAAGAATGACAATGCGCTGTGCGTCTGCGCAGATTGTTTCCGGAGACAGGAGCTCTTTTCTTTTCATGGCGCACAGCATTCCTCTGGTAAGGGCAAAGCCGGTCAGCTGTGTCAGAAGCTCCTGTGTGGCTGTATAAACCGGAATGTCCGGAAATTTTTCTGTAAGCTCTCCCGCCGGACCTTTTAACTCCCTTTTTTCTGCCAGAAAAGAAACCGGGCAGTATCCTGCCTGAATGGCTCTCTCGATCACTCTCGGGCTTTCCGCAATAAAAAATCCGGGCTTTGGCTCACAGGCTCTTAAAAGCTGCACCTCCGAAAGCCTTGCATAAACATCCAGCTCCGGGCTCTGAAAATCTTTGATCTCTATTATCCTGTTCATAACTATTCCTCTGTATTTTTTTGTGACCGGGCTTTTTTTACCTTCAGAGTTCTCAGATAAGATTTTTGTTCCGGCGTGATCCGGTAACTTTCGCAGGATTTCTGAATGGCCTTGTTGTGAGTCCAGTCATCCAGCCTTTTCGCCTCTATATAGGGCAGCGCTTTTTCATACTGCTTTGCAAGAGCTGTGGCAAAATACCAGGCGATCATCATATTCACATAGTACTCCTGAGAGCGGATACCTGCAGCAAGCTCCAGGTACTCTTCCCTGAAATCTTCATCCAGAAAGTGCTGCATCAGCATCCCGATTCCATAGCGGACCGTATAGGTTTCATCCGATGAAATCCAGCGCCGCACCGATACCAGAAGCTGCTCTTTATGCTTTTTAAATATCTTAGGAGACATCATATCACAGGTAGCCCAGTTATTTATATATGGAAGAAATTTTTCAACTTCCTCCACGCACCTTTCAAAATCCTTTATCTGCTGGATCAGAAAAGCATGAACATTATTTTCCTCAAAATACTTATGAGGCAGGTCGTTAAAAAAGCTGCTGATGTCCTCTTCCTTTGCCAGTGTTCTGGCATATTTTCGCAGAACCGGAACCCGGATCCCGATCACAGTTTCCTTATCCACAGTGGGCATCAGCTTTGCGTGGAAATCCCGGTAAGGAAGGTCCTGCATTTCCAGAAGCTCTTTTCTTATCTTTTCTGTCAGATGTTTCTCCATAATCTCCCTCTTTCTGTACTTTTCTGAAGCTGAAGTGTGATTTTCCTGCTGCGTCTGCTCATGTTCCGAAAAATGGCATAATTCAGAACTCTTAAATATCCGGCTATGGATTTTCACTGAATTCATCCTGCGTTTTCTGTCCCGGAGCATGAAATGTTTTTATCATACCATGGATATAAGACTCAATGTTCGCATTACTCAGCCTTGTTCAATCTCCAGGCATGCCCTCTCGCTGGATTCATCCTGCTTTTTCTGTCCGGAGCATGGAATGTTTTTATCATACCATGGATATAAGACTCAATGTTCACATTACTCAGCCTTGTTCAATCTCCAGGCTTATCCTCTCTCTGGATTTTTTGTCCCGGATTCATTAAGTGTTCCTATTATACCATGTTCTTTGTCCTGCTCAAAGTATTTTGTATCAGAAAAGGCAGATATAAAAGCAGGAACAGTCTCGTCCAACTCCTATATCTGCCGTCACAGAGACGTATCAGTCTCTCTTATGTTTCTGGGCTTTAAAAAAGCTCTTTGTTTCCTTTACCACTACGCCGCTTAAAGCAAACATGGCGATCATATTCGGGATTGCCATCAGACCATTGAAGATATCCGCAATGGTCCATACCGCGCTTACCGTCATATAAGGGCCGATAAATACGGCAAAAATATAAAGCCAGCGATATGCAAGGATTGTTTTTCTGTTTCCCTTTGTAAGATATTCCAGGCATCGTTCACTGTAATAATCCCATCCCAGAATCGTAGTAAACGCAAAGAATACCAGACACACCATCAGTACAAAGGAAGCCACCTGCGGGTGAATGGGAAGTCCATGCTGAAATGCATAGGTAGTTACCTGTACGCCTTCCAGACCTTCTACCTGCCAGGCTCCTGTCAGCACAATGGAAAGTCCTGTCATTGTGCAGATCACAATGGTATCAATAAAAGTACCTGTCATACTTACAAGTCCCTGACGCACCGGCTCTTTTGTCTGCGCTGCCGCTGCCGCGATAGGAGCGCTTCCAAGTCCCGCCTCATTGGAAAAAATACCTCTGGCAACACCCTTCTGCATTGCCACGATCATACTTCCAACAACGCCTCCTGTTACCGCTGCCGGATTAAAAGCGCCGTTTACCACTGTCACAACTGCTGCCGGAACTTCTCTGATATGAAATAAAATCAATGCGATACTGAATCCAAAATAAATAACTGCCATAAAGGGTACAATAATCTGGCTGACTGTAGCAATTCTCTGAAGTCCGCCGATCAGAATCGCAGCCACACAAAATGCCAGGATCAGTGAAGAAATCACAACTGCCCAGGAGTACTCGCCCAGAAACGGAATGGTGACGCAGTTTGCTTTCTCCGGATCAAAAAAGTTCTGGATCGCGCTGGAAATACCATTTACCTGACTGAAGGTTCCGATTCCGAAAAGGCCTACACATACACCGAAAAATGCAAACATCTTTCCAAGCCATTTCCATTTGGCACCCATTCCCCGTTCAATATAGTAAAAAGGACCGCCAAGGCTGTGACCGTCTGCCGCCACAACCCGGTATTTCACTGCCAGAAGTCCTTCTGCGTATTTGGTTGCCATTCCAAAAAAAGCAGCCAGGATCATCCAGAAAAGGGCTCCCGGGCCTCCCGTGCACACTGCAGTTGCCACTCCTACGATATTCCCTGTTCCAATGGTAGCGCTCAGCGCAGTACAGAGAGCTGCAAAGCTGGATATTTCACCACTTCCGCCCTCTTCATTTTTGAACATCCATTTTAATGCCAGAGGCAGGCGCCGGATCTGAAGAAGGCCCAGACGGACAGTAAGAAGTACGCCGCCAGACATGATCAGGATCATCAGAGGTACGCCCCAGACAAAATCATCTACAGCTACAAGTATTTGATTCATCATACTCCACATGGTAAAAAATGCTCCTTCTGTATAAAATTTTACAGCCTTGGGATTAAAATTAAGATCATTTCTGAAAAGAGATAAAAAGACATATAGAAAAATGTTCTGCTTTAAGATAGCATACTCTGTCCTTTTGCCTGAGAGATTCAAGACGTCTTCTGCGTCATTTGCACCTTCGGCCTCTGTTTTAGAAACAGATGTCTCCAGAGAAACGATCCATCTGCAGTTTCTGCCCGAAATACGGGTACCTGAGAGTTTTACTCCTTCGGCGGGCCAAAAGCCTCTTTCCTGCAGACTTCATCTCGTTATTGCTGTTGCTGCGCTATAGTATAACGTTAATCTTTTGATTCGTCAATAGTTTTTTTATTTTATATTCCTTCGCAATGTGATTTCCGCTTAACATTCTGCTGCTGTATTCTCACTCTGAACCTTTTCTTTTTTTCTGTCAAAGCTGGCAAAGAATCCTGCGATCAGAGTTCCTGAAATCGAATGCCATACACAGGATACAGCACAGATCACAGCTGACTGCGGAGCGCTTGCAAACTGCGCTGTTGTAGTAGCAAGATTGGTAGCAAGACCTGCATTCTGCATTCCCACTTCAATAGAAATCGTTCTCTTTTTGGAGGTATTCATTCCAGTAAGCTTACCTGCTCCATATCCCAGAAGATATCCCAGACCATTGTGAAGAAGAACTGCCACAAAGATCACCACACCGGAGGTAAAGAAGTTGGAGCCCTGAGAAGAAATAACTCCGCCTACCACACAGGCAAGTCCCAGAACGGCAACGCCGGGCATTACCTTCTGAATCTCCTGAAAAGCTTTTTTCTTTCCAAGGAAACGATTTAACAGAAATCCCAGTCCCACCGGAAGAATCACAGTCTCAATAATGGAAACAAACATGGGAAGACCTTCTACGTTGATCTTTGTTCCGCTTGCAAGGAAAGAAACAAGAAGCGGAGTCATAATCGGGGATAACAGTGTGGATACTGTTGTCATTCCTACAGAAAATGCCACATCTCCTCCGCAGAGATAAGACATAATGTTGGAGGAAACACCACCTGGGCAGCAGCCTACCAGGATCAGCCCCAGAGCGATGGCATCCGGAAGCTGCAGTACTCTGCTGATCCCAAAAGCAAGAAACGGCATGATCAGATACTGCGCTGCCGCACCGATACAGATATCAAGAGGACGCTGCGCCAGGATCTTAAAATCCTCTGCTGTCAGTGTCAGACCCATGCTGAACATGATAATACCGATAATCATAGACTGACTGGTAAACTTATTTCCAACCATATCTGTAAACAGCTGATAATTGACCCAGCCCATCAGCTGCGGAACCAGAAAAGTAACTACTGCGATTGCAATCACTACCGCAGAAGTATAATCTGATAAAAATTTGCCTGCTTTTTGTAACGTTTTCATAATGCTTCCTCCATTCTTTGCGCAAGCACCAAAAAATCCCCTCCGGCTACTGCCGGAAGGGACGAATAGAATCCGCGGTACCACCCTGTTTCTGCATTGACTGCAGCTCTCACGTACTTTCATACGTTTTCCCTGTAACGGGGGATTCCGGCATGACTTACTGTTGTTTCAGTCAGCTCCTTCGAGATGATATCCATCCTCCCTGGTATATCTGCTTTCACCGGACGCAGACTCTCTGAAATACCATTACGGAACACAGACTTGTTCTCTTCATTGGATTTTGGTGCTTTATCACATTAATTTGTTATTATGATAGATATTATAATCCTATTTTTTCAAAAGTCAAGAACTTTTTATTATTATTTCTGTGGAAAGATTCCCTTAAAGAGTGCGTATTACTTCTACAACGTTCTGTTTTTTTAATGTACTCAGTGAAACCTTCACCGTTCCCCAGATCACACCAAAAGACACTGCAACAGTAATCAGCACCGCACCCCAGGGCATATGAAACCTGATGGGGAAAACCATTTTTACGCAGTATCCTATAACCATGACGATCAGCATTCCCACAGGAAGCCCTATAGCCAGCGCCTTTCCTGAACAGAGAATACTCTCTGTATTTAACATCTTTTCCAGAGATTCCGAAGTCATTCCCACGCTCTGCAGTACAGCCAGCTCCCTTGCCCTTGTTTTGATCTGAAAACTGACTGCGCTGATCACATTCAAAATCCCAATCAGTCCCAGCAGGAATACAAACGCATAGAAAAAAAAGGATGCCAGTACAATGGCAATGTTCATAAATTTTGAATAGTCCTCAGCTCCATATACCCGGCTGACATATCCCGCTTCCCCGTAGTCCATGCCATTCTGCGGAAAATAAGTTTCCAGAACCTGTCTGGCGTACTCCATATATCCGTTTTCATCCTCAGGCGTTGTCATCCAGGTATATCCTCTTACCTCCCCGCTGGGAACAACAATACGAACCGGATTTGTATTAGGGTAAAGAAGCTGTTTGGGAATCTCCTTCAAACTTAAAACAGCATCAATTTTTATGTCCTGACTGCTTCCGTCTGCTTTTTCCAGCTTCAGAGAAGTAATGGATGCCGGAAACGGCTCAATATGTTTTTCTGTTCCGCGGTCATTATACTTATAATCATTCAGCAGCAAAATTCCGCCATACTCCACACCGGCCTGTTTACACAGTTTTCTGTAATGTTTTTCATCCAGTATGATCCTCTCCACATCCAGAAGCATCTCTCCGTGTTCTTCTGTAATTTCTTCTTCCAGCGCCTTCTGCATTTCCGAAGTGAGATCCTCAGCACTTAAAGGCGCATCATAGGTTGCGTAATCCACTCCGCTTCCATATACTTCTGTCCCTTCATACTCGGAAAGCCTGGCTGAAATTTCTTCCGCAAGCTCTGAGCTGATCAGCTGTGCATGTTCTTCCCTCCGTCCGGTTTTCGGATTGGTGGTATATTTACGGTTTGCTGTATAATCGGCAATCACTGAATATCCGTAATCAAAAGTCATATATTCCCGGATCCCGTCTGCAATCTCCTTCAGACCGCTCATGGAAACAAATAAAATCATACTGACAGCCAGGGCCATAACCGCAGACTTCATCTGTTTTCGATCGGATGCCACATTTTTATGTGCAAGCTGATATTCAATCCTTGTTTTTCCGTTAATCTGTATTTTTGTATGAACATTCATTTTATCTTTTGTTTCCCCGCCGTTTCTGAGACAGTCAAGAGCAGAGATTTTCATGGCCCTTTTTGCCGGAAGCATAGCCGCAAAAAACACCGTAACACCTGAGATCAGAACAGATACCAGAAGAGCTGCCGGAGAAAAAACAAAGGACAGGCTGAAATTTACCTGCTTGATCATTATTCTTACCAGAGTGTTCATCTCTTCCATAAACTGATTTGAAATTCCAACTCCCACAAAGCTTAAAAGATATCCCAGCACAACTCCCAGAGGAATTGCCACAGTACACAAGATCAGACATTCATACATGATGGTTTTATATATCTGCTCCTTTGTTGCCCCCACACATTTCAGGGTGCCAAACTGAGCCACCCGTTCATTGGCGCTCATTCGGAAAACATTGGAGATCACAATCACAGACATTGCAATGATCAAAGCGCCCAGAATCGCCGCCGGAATCAGCAGAAGCAGGGTATAGGCTCCTTCAAACTCTCCATAATCCTCCCCCAGGAATCCCCGGACCATAGTATTTCCGCTTACTGCAAAATTGATCACTGCAGTAAGAAGAGCTGTGGATAGGCTGATTGCGGCAATGGTGATCACAGTTCTGGATTTTTTCCTTTTAATCTGGCTGTAGGCCAGTGCACACAAAATATTCATCCCCGGATCACCTCATCTCTAATGATCCTTCCGTCACTGATCGTAAGGATCCGGTCTGCCTGCAGCGCAATATTTTCATCGTGAGTGATCAGGATCAGCGTCTGACCGGCTTTTCGGTTGGCAGCCATAAGAAGCTCTATCACTTCCCTTCCGGATCTGCTGTCAAGATTTCCTGTAGGCTCGTCGGTAAACTGTACCCCTATCCCCTTATGCCTTGAAAATAG
>NZ_HF999107.1:761-4293 GCF_000433815.1 Blautia sp. CAG:257 | reverse complement strand
AGGACAGGCTGACTTATTTCATTATTGTAAATGGATTCTTTGAGAGAACAGCAGATCTTACAAGCTTTGAGGATACCTTCTGCTATCTTCTGGAGGAACCGGAAGCCCTTACAGAGTTCTATGACCGTCTGGCAGAATGGCACATTGAACTGATCAAGATTGCAAAGGAATATTATCATACAGATATGATTCTCTTCCATGATGATATGGGAACTCAGATCAGTACCTTCTTTTCACCGCAGATTTATAAGGAACTGTTTCTGCCTCAGTACAAAAAGGTCACAAAGGCAGCTCATGACATGGGAATGTATATCTGTCTTCATTCCTGCGGATGTATCGGTTCTCTGATGCCTCTGATCATTGAAGCCGGATTTGACGCATGGGAGGGACAGGATTCCTCCAATGACAAAAAGGCTATTATGGATCAATACGGAAAAGAACTGGCCCAGTGTACGTTATTTGTGATCCCGGCTGATATGAGTGATGAGGAAGCTGTTGCAGAGGTTCACAAAAGAGTGGATGAGCTGGGAGTCAGCGGACGTTTTGCCTGCCGCTTGAAGGATGAAAAGCCTGACCGGAAAGTAGATCTTGCTCAGGAGCTTTACAGATACAGCCGTATCAGACTTGCAGAAACGAAATAGAAAAGGAGAGGGGGATTTCTCTATGAAGGAGCAAAAACAGGAAAAAAAGGGACTCAGCGGCGCGCTGAAAAAGTTTTATGGTGTGGGGGACTGTGGATTTACTCTGATGTCAAATATTGAAAGCTATTATTTCAGCTTCTTTCTCACAAACCTTGCCAAGTTCAGCCTTCCAATGGTTACGTTTATCACCACAACGGCAAGCGCTGTGGATGCGCTGCTTTCCTGGATTTACGGGGCCATTCTGAACAGCATCAAACCTATGAAGTGGGGACGCTACCGTTCCTGGCTGATCGCTATTCCATGGCTAGTTCCATTTCTTTATGCATTTCAGTTTGTAAAGATCGGCGACGGAATGGTTTCGGCTGTGATCATCATTATAGCTGCCATTGCCAGCCATGTGGCGTGGAACTTTGCGTATGTTGCCAATGTTTCTATGATCTCAGTGGCAGGCAAAACGCCGGAGGAAAGATCGCAGCTTTCTGCTACAAGAGCAGCCTGGGCCAATTTTTCAAAGGTTATTTTTTCTTACGTAGGTCCCGGCCTTGCAGCAGTGATGGCAGGGATCATCGGAGAAGTGAACCAGTACGGCGCAGCTGCGTTTGTGCTTGGATGTATTATGGCAGTGCTGTATTACGCGCACTTTAAAATGTTTGACGGTTATGAGAGTGTGCAGCCTGCAGAGAACGCAGGGAAAAAAGCGGCAAAGGATAAAACCGGCGGCATGGATCTGATCCGGGCGCTTTTGCAGAACCCTCCGCTGATCGCGCTTCTGATCGCTGACCTTGCCAAGTTTATGTTTAACTTTGTACTGATGGGAGTGGCAGCTTATTACTTTACATATATCGCAGGCGATGAGGGAATGCTTTCCACCTATATTCTTGTTACTAATATTTTCTGTGTGATCGGAGCTTATTTAAGTAAGACGTTAAGTATTAAATTTACCACAAGGACAACAACGATCGGAGTAATGGCAATCCAGGCTGTGCTCCTGATCCTCTCTTTCCTGATGTACAATAACGTAATGGTTGTCATTGTTCTTATGAGCATTGCAATGTTCGGATATGGAATTACTTATGCTTGCACACCTGCCCTGTATGGTGATACCATTGTATACAGTGAATGGAAAACGGGAAAGAATGCAGCAGGCTGGATCAGCGGACTTCAGAACGTGCCTCTGAAGGTTTCTATTATGACAAGAGGCATTATCATTTCTGCATGTCTGGCAATGGGAAATTTCAGCCCGGATATAGATCCGGCAGCAGCCTCCGAGGAGCTGAAACGCGCTATCAGCCTTGGCTTTATGATTATTCCGGCAGCGGCTCTTATTATAGCAGTTGTTGCTCTTGTATTTGGATTTAAGCTTACCAAGGATAAGGTTGATCAGTACGCACAGGAGATCGCATCCCGTTCATAAACAGATAAAGGACGGTCAGGCAGGATGGAGAACAGGGATATCAGATTTCTTTTAAATCTGCAGATGCTGGCAGATGGAATAAGGAAAAGCTTTCCGGAGCTGGAATTTTATCAGGGAGAGGACGAAGCATGTCTGGAAGGAGTGCGCTTTTTCCAGAAAGGAAAGAAGCTGGATTCCCGTTATGTGTATATTGCAGGGTCAGATCAGCTGAAGTCTGAGATTCCTCCGGATACCCACTGCTCTCTGATACTGGCAGACAGAGAGGATATTTCAGATAAAAGAAATATCTGTCTGAACCGGAAGGATAAAAGCAGCTGTAATGTATGTGATCCGGATCCTCTGAACAAAGAGTACTGTTATCAGAGCCAGAGTAACGAAAATTATCCGGACAATGGCAAATTATCTGTTCAGGATCCTCTGGCTGAACAGAATAAATGTGAGAAGTGGAACAACGGCAGAAACAGCATTATCCGGGTATCAGGGGAAGCGGAGCTTACAGAGCTTTTTAATGTGTGCCAGGAGATTTTCCGGTATCACTGTTCCTGGGCAGACACTTTAAAAAATATAGTGATTCGCCAGGGAAGCGTGGATGATCTGTGTAAAGTAAGCTGTGAATACTTCCATAATCCTGTTTTTGTGCATGATTCCAGACTGAATGTGATTTCCTGTCCGGTATGGAGAGAGGGAATGATCAACTGGCAGAGGGATGAAAGTACAGGACTTCTGATCACTCCGCTGGAAGAGCTGAATGAGTTCAAAACAGACAGAGAGTATCTGAAAACACTTACCACTACAAAAGCAGATATTTTTTCTGCAGATCTGAGAGGCTACAGGGATATTTATGTGAATATCTGGGGCAGCTACGGAGGATATGAAGGAAGACTGGTCATCTGTGAAATTGACAGCTCTCTGGAACCGGGACAGCTTGTATCCGCAGAATATCTGGCGGAAATGGTACGTTATGTTCTGGAAAAACGGGGCCATATGGAAAACACTTATAAGCGGGCGCTGGAAGTAATGCTGGTGGGAATGATACAGGGAAAGAAATTTTCTGATTCAGAGATTGCAAGCCGGATTGAACAGTGCGGTTGGAAAACAGAAGACTCCTATGTATGCATCCGCCTGGACGCAGAGGAGCAGGAGGGAAATCCGGGATCCTCAGCAGCCAGTCTCTGTAATTATGTGGAAGCCAGAGTTCAGGGAAGCAAGGCTGTAAGCATGGACAACCGGGTCTGTATTATTATTAACCGGAATCTGAACAGACATTATACTTCAGATATTGCAGGCATTTTACGAGACGGGCTGTTCAAGGCAGGATTCAGCAATGTGTTTCAGAATCTGACTAATCTGGAAAGCTGTTACAGGCAGGCATCTACAGCCCTGAAGTACTGCCGGAAGAAAAATGATATGATGTGGTCCTATACATTTGGAGACATTGTAATGGATTATATCGGAGATCTTTGCAGCAGTGAATTTG
>NZ_HF999107.1:305-712 GCF_000433815.1 Blautia sp. CAG:257 | reverse complement strand
CATATGAATTAAAAAAGCTGAAGGAATATGACGCCAGGAACCGGACAGAGCTGTACAAAACACTGATGACTTATATTTTAAATGAAAGAAATACCGTAGCTACTGCTTCGGATCTTTATGTGGGAAGAAGTACTTTGTTTTACAGGCTGCGCAAAATAAAGGAGATCACAGGGCTTGATAATGAACACCTTGCCAGGCCCATAAAAAATCTATATTTAAGACTCTCGATTTTTCTTATGGAGAGAGGATAACAGGCAGAAGGGAGATGGCTTTTATGCTGACACCAAAACAAAATTTGCTGGAAACACTGAAAAAAGACGGAAAACCGGAATGTCTCTGTAATTCCTTTACCATGTTCCGGGGAATCCCCGGAGATCCCTGCTTTAAGCTGATACGCGGAAACCGTA
>NZ_HF999107.1:0-168 GCF_000433815.1 Blautia sp. CAG:257 | reverse complement strand
AAGGATGTGGCGGAATGGCAGAAGTATGTGAAGGTTCCTGATTTGACAGGAAAATGCTCCGAAGGCTGGGAGGAAGCTCTGGAAGCAAAAAGCAGGATCGACCAGGAAAAATATCTTACCATGGTAGTAATGGGAACCGGAATTTTTGAGCAGCTTCACATGCTGATG
>NZ_HF999106.1:1032-2662 GCF_000433815.1 Blautia sp. CAG:257 | reverse complement strand
ACACAAAATCATCACGAATTTGTCTTTATAAGATGCACATATAAAGCTTAATATTCCCTTTATGTCTGTGTGTTACGGATTCTATTGTGCAAAATTCGATATTTGCTCATTTATAGTAAATAATTCATCTGTGGATATACATTCTCGTCATATCAGGCTCATCATCCCCCATAGATACCGTTGAGGTATGGAGACACACCCCTCTTTTTTGTCTGTATTATGTGATATTGGATATTTGTTCATTTATAACCACTAAAAGTGAATAGACTCAGGTATTCTGGACACCCTATAAATACAGAAATGATTATAAGCAGAGGTGAAAGGAATATGACAAAAAACAGAATTGTAAAGTATGCCACAAACACAGCCCTTTTAGCAGTTCTGGCTGCAGCCGGAATTGGAGCTTATCAGCTTGGTACATCAAAACCAGAGGAAAATATCCAGGAAGAACAGGAATTTGTGGAAATGGAACAAAGTACAGAGGAAGAACCCATGGTAGATGTGGGAACCACTGAGGTAGAAGCGGATATGGAAAATACATCCGGAGATCTGGCAGGAACAGAAATGGAAGACGGAGCTAACGGAAATGAGGCAGAGCCTTTACAGGAAGAAACCGCTGTGGAGGAAAACGGCCAGCAGCCGGAGGATGGAACTTTTGCTCAATCAGAAGAAAATACAGCAACAGATGCAGCGGCAGGCGCAGTAGAAGCCCCGGTACTGAATTTTTCGGAAGAAACACAAATGGAATGGCCGGTAAATGGAAATATCCTGCTTGATTATAATATGGATCAGACTGTATATTTTCCAACTCTCGACCAGTATAAATTAAGTCCTGCTATTGCAGTGCAGGCGGCTGAGGGGGCTCCGGTGCTGGCTTCTGTGCCCGGAACAGTATATTCGATCGAAGAAAATGCACAGACAGGAACAACAGTGACAATGGAAATAGGAAGCGGCTATCAGGCCGTATACGGGCAGCTTAAAGACCTTGCAGTAGAAGAGGGAGCCACAGTGGATAAAGGAACTGTAATCGGCTATATTGCAGCTCCTACCAAGTATTACAGTGAAGAAGGAAGTAATCTTTATTTTGCAATGAAAAAGGACGGAGAACCGGTTGATCCGATCGCCTATCTTCCAGAATAAAAATAAGAGATACTGTTCTGTTTTCTATGGAACTGTTCACAAAAAATAAGAAACAACGTATAATAAAAGCAGGTGGGAACAAAAATCCGCAGTCGGCAGTTCTCCTACCTGCTTTTTATCTTTCAGTGATATACTTTGTCCGGCCGGCTGCTTTTATATAGATTCGGGGATGACTGTTGGAATAGAGCGGCAGTTATCCTTTACATATACCTGGATGGAGTGAAAAAATGAATTACACATATATGGTGCAGTGTGCAGACGGAAGCCTTTATACAGGGTGGACAAACTCTCTGGAAAAACGTCTGAAGGCTCACAATGAGGGAAAAGACGGGGCTAAATATACAAAGGCAAAGCGTCCGGTGCACCTTGCATATTATGAGGGTTTTGCTACCAGAGAAGAGGCCATGAGACGCGAATGCGAAATAAAAAAGCTTACCAGAAAGCAGAAAGATGCTTTGAGAAATTTTTAGAAATGATATTGTGTATAAGA
>NZ_HF999106.1:0-910 GCF_000433815.1 Blautia sp. CAG:257 | reverse complement strand
AATAGCCATTTGTCTGATAAAAGCTGTCTGTCAGATAAATGGCTATGGGGTTTATATTGGCATGGTGGCAATAAAGAAATACATTACAATAAAATGGCAGGCGCTTCCAAGCATAATAAACACATGAAAGATTTCATGAGAACCAAAGTTTTTATGTCGGGCATTGAAGATCGGAAGCTTTAATCCATAAATAATACCGCCAATGGTATAAATGATTCCTCCGGCCAGGAGCCAGTTAAAGCCGGCTCTGGGAAGCGCATGGAAGATTGGCACAAAAGCAAGGACACAGAGCCATCCCATTCCAATGTACAGAACAGAGGAAACCCATTTCGGACAGTTGATCCACAGTGCTTTCAGAAGGATTCCCACAATGGCTATTGTCCATACAAGACCGCAGAGAATATAGCCGATTCTATTGTGAAGCGCAATGAGACATACAGGTGTATAGCTTCCGGCGATCATAATAAAAATCATCATATGATCTATTTTGCGAAGTCTGCGGTTTACTTTTTCTGTGGAGTCTACAGAGTGATAAACGGTACTTGCCGTATAGAGAAGGATCATTGTCAGTATAAATACTGCAAGAGCAGTAATGTGCAGAGTATCTTCAGTCCGCGCTGCTTTTATGAGAAGCGGAGCCGCTCCCGCTGCCGCAAGAAGTACGGCTATGCCGTGGGTGATAGCGCTCCATGGATCTTTCAGTTTCAATTTCATGTAAATCGCCTCCTGATTTAAGTATAACTTAGATGTTTTGAGAAGTAGTATTCAAAACTACATATTAAGCATATGACAACTATATTACAAACATACATAAAAGTAAAGGGATTTTACAGAATTTTAATATTTTTTGATTATCAAAGTAAATTTCATGGAATACAGTATAGACCGGACAGAATCGTTTTTACGTTAT
>NZ_HF999105.1:1839-25462 GCF_000433815.1 Blautia sp. CAG:257 | reverse complement strand
CTAGTCACTGCTCACAGACCACCATCCCGCCAGGTGTTTTGGCATGTATATGACAAAATTCCGAGACATACAGGGCAAAATGCCATCACCGATGGTGATTTTAAATACATTTTGACCAAGTTGCTGTGAAGATCATGAACAGTAACCTGATTATACCATATACTTCCTGTAATACTGTAACAGTCTTGACACCTTTTGCACCTGCTGATATAGTTAAACTCATAATTTTTATCATTATGTTCAGGCAGGAGGGCGATTATGAACGAACTTGAGAGCAAAAAACTGATCAGACAGCAGAGAGCATTTTTCTATAAGGGCAGGACTCTTCCTGTAAAAACACGGATTCACATGCTGAAAAGGCTTCGCTCCTGTATTCTGAAATATCAGGAGGAAATCCACAGCGCTCTGAAGCTTGATCTTGGAAAAAGCAGCTTCGAAAGCTATATGTGCGAAACAGGTCTGGTTCTTGACGAACTCCGCTACATGCTTGGACATATCCATAAATTTTCAAAGGAAAAGACGGTTCCCACCCCTCTTTCCCAGTTTTCCTCCAGAAGTTATGTAACTCCTTCTCCCTACGGAGTTGTGCTTATTATGAGCCCCTGGAATTATCCGTTTCTTCTGAGCCTGACACCACTGATCGATGCCATTTCAGCCGGAAATACAGTGATCGTCAAACCAAGCGCCTATGCTCCCAATACATCGAAAATTATCAGTAAGATCATCTGCGAGGTTTTTCCGCCTTTTTATGCTGCGGTTGTCACAGGAGGACGCAAAGAGAATACCTGTCTTTTAAATGAACATTTTGATTATATCTTTTTTACCGGAAGCCAGCATGTGGGAAAAGAGGTCATGGCAAAAGCCGCACAGTTTCTCACTCCGGTCACTTTGGAGCTTGGAGGAAAAAGCCCCTGCATTGTAGAAAAAACAGCGAACCTGAAGCTGGCTGCAAAAAGGATTGTTTTTGGGAAATTCCTGAACTGCGGACAGACCTGTGTAGCTCCTGATTATATTTACTGCCACCGGACCATAAAAGACAGACTGATCCTGGAAATAAAAGATCAGATCCGGAAACAGTTTTCTGAAGAACCGCTGAATAATCCGGACTATGGAAAGATCATCAACCAGAAGCATTTTCATCGGATCGTATCTCTCATAGATCCGTCAAAAACAGTATGTGGCGGAGAATATGACTCTGACAGTCTCCGAATCGCCCCAACCCTTATGGATGAGGTTTCCTTTGACGATCCCATTATGCAGGAAGAGATTTTTGGCCCCGTGCTTCCGATCCTGACCTATGACAGTCTGGATCAGGCAGCTGCCCGCATCAATTCCATGGCTCATCCTCTGGCGCTGTATATTTTTACAGAAAATAAAAAAGCTGCTGAAAAAATAACAAAACACTGCAGTTTTGGCGGCGGATGCATCAATGATGTGGTAATCCATCTTGCCACCAGCCAGATGGGATTCGGAGGCTTAGGAGAAAGCGGTATGGGTTCCTATCATGGCAAAGCAGGTTTTGATACCTTTACCCATTATAAAAGCATAGTAAACAAAAAAACATGGATGGATCTTCCTGTCCGCTATCAGCCCTACCGGAAATCTTCCGAAAAGCTTTTAAAACTTTTTCTCAGATAAAAAGTCAGACATCCCGGTCATAATTCCTGTGCCGCAGCCAGGAATCATGCCGGGATTATTTCTATATTTCCTCTTCTTTTTTGTATCTGGATACTGCAAGCTCAGCCTCTGCCAGAAAAGACAGGGAGCCGAAGATAACGATCACATCCTCTTCCCGGGCCTGTTCCATAGTCCTTCTTACTGCGGACCGGATACTTTCTGCTGCCTCCACAGAGGGATTTATTTTTTCCACTGTATCCTTCAGTTTTTTTGCAGAAAGCGCCCTGGGATTATCCGGGGTCTCCACTGTAATGATATGGTCTGCAAGAGGTGCTGTGATCTCTGTCACCTTTTTATAATCTTTATCCCGAAACATTCCGAAAATATAAAAAAGTTTTTTGTCCGGGAAATAAAGCTCAAGAGATTTTTTCAGTTCCTCTGCCGCCGCCGGATTGTGAGCGCCGTCCATAACGATCACCGGTTCCCTGGAGATCACTGTAAAACGTCCTCTCCACACTGCTCTTTTCATCCCCCGATATACTGCCTGATCCTCAAGCCGGTATCCGAGATTTCTAAGGGAATCCACTGCTTCCAGCGCAAGGGCTGCGTTTGTGAGCTGATAACTTCCCATCAGAGAGATTTCCATATCCTTCCACTGCTTATAGGAAAACTTCTGTCTGTCATAGCCGTGAGAAATATCTGTCACCTGACCGGGATCTGCTGTGTTCAAAACACATTCCTGTTTCCTGCAGGTTTCTTCAATTACTTCCATGGCCTCCGGCTTCTGCAAAGCAGACACAACCCGGGTATGAGGCTTAATGATCCCTGCTTTCTGCAGTGCGATTTTATCCAGGGTATCTCCCAGGAAATCCATATGATCCATACTGACAGAAGCGATCACCTCCAGCACAGAAGTAGTGATTACGTTCGTTGCGTCCAAGGCTCCGCCAAGTCCTGTTTCCAATACAACAATGTCACAGTTCTGTTCTGCAAAATAAAGAAAAGCCAGAGCTGTCTCCACTTCAAAAATCGTAGGCTCTCCTGTGTGTGTTTTTTTCATATCTTCTGCCGTTTCTTTTACTGCAGCTGTAAGGCGGGCCAGATCTTCCCGTCCGATCATTTTTTCATCCACCTGGATTTTTTCCCGGTAGGAAAAAAGTACCGGAGAAATATATCTTCCTGTGCGGTATCCCGCTTCTGTGAGAATGGTAGAAAGATACGCCAGAACAGAACCTTTTCCATTGGTTCCTGCAATATGAATAAATTTCAGCCTGTCCTGAGGATTTCCCAGTCTGTTTAAAAGTTCTCTCATATTATCAAGACCAAGTACGCTTCCGCCTTTTGATACCTGATCCAGATAGTTTCTTGCTTCTTCGTAATTCATGTCTGCTCCTGTCCGGGCCTGACTCGGCTCTAAAAAAATCATGCTTATTATAATCCTTTTTACTGATTGCTACAACATATACTGCATAATTTTTTCTTTGTATTATAAAGTTATACATTTCTGTATTCAAAAAAGAGGAAGCTGAACCTGCTCAGCTCCCTCCTGCGATTTTCTTTATTTTTTATAAAATTCCTGCACTTTATCCAGTCTTGCGCCCATATTGCCAAGAAGAGCGTCTGCAATGGTAAGAGCGCACATGGCCTCTACCACAACCACTGCCCGGGGCACGATCACCGGATCGTGACGGCCGTGGATCTCCAGAGAAATATTTTCTCCTTTGTCTGTTACGGTTGCCTGTGGCTGACTTACAGAGGGAGTCGGTTTAACAGCTGCCCGCAGAAGGATCTCGCTTCCGTCACTGATGCCACCCATGATCCCTCCTGCATGGTTGGAGGTTTTGACAATCCCTTTTTCAGAGGCCGCAAATCCGTCATTATCCTGAGATCCCCTCATCTGCGACACATGGAACCCTTCTCCGATCTCCACGCCTTTTACCGCGCCGATGGACATAACAGCCTGGGCAAGCATGGCGTCCAGCTTTTCAAACACCGGTGTTCCAAGTCCTGGGGGAACTCCCTTGATGCGGCACTCGATGATCCCGCCTGCGCTGTCCTGTTCCTTCATACACTGTTCCAGATAAGCGCCTGCTTTTTCTGCTGCTTTTTTATCCGGCATATAAAAGGCATTGTTTCCAATTTCTTCCGGATGAAATTCTGTAATCTCTGCCGGTCCGATAGCTTTTGTGTAGGTACAGAAAGAAATGCCCAGAGCTTCCAGAAGCTTTATGGCAACTGCTCCCGCCGCCACTCTTCCAAGGGTTTCTCTTCCTGAGGAACGCCCGCCGCCCCGGTAATCCCGGAATCCATATTTGGAATCAAAGGTAAAATCTGCATGTCCCGGACGGTAAGAGTAAGCAATATTTCCGTAATCCCCGGATCTCTGATCCATATTTCTTACCATGAGAGAAATAGGAGTTCCGGTTGTCTTTCCTTCAAATACTCCGGATAAAATTTCCACCTGATCCCCTTCTTTTCTGGCTGTGGTATAACGGCTCTGTCCGGGTTTACGCCGGTTAAGGTATTTCTGGATGTGGCTTTCATCCAGTTCAAGCCCTGCCGGACATCCGTCCACCACTGCCCCCAGAGCTTTTCCATGGGATTCTCCCCAGGTTGTCACTGTAAAAAGTTTTCCGAATGTAGATTTATTCATATAAGTTTCCCTTTTCCAGAACCTCTGAAAATACCTTCAGTGTCTCATGAATCACATCCTCTGAATGTGCATCAGATAAGAACATTGCCTCAAACTGGGAGGGAGCCAGATGAATGCCGCCCTTCAGCATGGACAGGAAATAATTTGCAAAGGCTTTTGTGTCAGAGGTTTTTGCAGAAGTATAATCGCAGACCTTTTCTTCTGTAAAGAAAATACTTCCAAGAGAAGAAATATGGTTCAGATGACAGGTAAGTCCTGCTTTTTCTGCAAGGTCTTTCATTCCCTCATAAAGGAGAGTTCCTTTTTTCTCAAGTCCTGTATAAACCTCCGGATGAGCATAAAGATATTTCAGCTGGGTAAGGCCTGCTGCCATTGCCACCGGATTTCCGCTTAAGGTGCCTGCCTGATATACCGGGCCTGAAGGAGAAACCATTTCCATAATTTCTTTTCTTCCGCCATAAGCTCCTACCGGCATTCCCGCGCCGATGATCTTGCCGTAAGTAACCATATCCGGGGTTACGCCAAAATATTCAGCAGCTCCCCCAAAAGCAAGGCGGAAGCCTGTGATCACCTCGTCAAAAATAAGAAGGGCGCCGTTTTCGTCACAGAGAGCGCGAAGTCCCCGGAGAAAACCTTCCTCTGGCGGAACTACTCCCATATTGGCAGCTACCGGCTCCACGATCACTGCCGCAACCTGATCCTTTGCCTGTTCCATCAGCGTTTTTACACTGTCCAGATCATTGTATACTGCAGTCATAGTATCCTGGGTGCAGCCTGCGGGAACTCCTGCGCTGTCCGGAATGCCGCTTGTCATGACTCCGGAACCGGCGCTTACCAGAAGCGCATCGCTGTGTCCGTGATAGCAGCCGGCAAATTTAATGATCTTATTTTTTCCTGTAAAGCCTCTGGCTGCACGGACAGCGCTCATAACTGCCTCTGTGCCGGAGTTTACCATACGTACCATCTCTACATGAGGAAGATGACCGCAGATAAATTCTGCCATCTCCACCTCGATCTCTGTGGCGCAGCCAAAGCTTAATCCCTTTTCACAGGCTTTTATAACAGCCTCACGGATTTCCGGAAAGTTATGTCCAAGGATCATAGGGCCCCAGGAATCAATGTAATCAATATATCTGTTTCCGTCTGCGTCGTAAATGTAACATCCGTCTGCATGATCGATAAATCTTGGAGCTTCTCCAATGGCTCCGTAAGCGCGGACCGGACTGTTGACGCCTCCCGGAATCCTTTTTACTGCGCGGTTAAATAATTCCTCTGATCTTGTCATCAGCCGATTCTCCCTTCGTCAATAAATCCTGCAAGCTCTTTTGCATAATAGGTAAGATAGATCTGAACACCTGCGCGGTATGCGCTTGCGGCCATTTCACAGACGATCTTGTCCTCTTCGATCCATCCCATTTTTGCGGCAGCCTTTACCATGGCGTACTCGCCGCTTACGCTGTAAGCTGCAATGGGAACATTGGTCGCCTTATGTACCTCGGAAACCATATCAAGATAGGACATTGCAGGCTTGATCATAATAATGTCCGCGCCTTCTTCGATATCTGTAAGCGCCTCCTTCATGCCCTCTCTGCGGTTATGATAATCCATCTGATAGCTTTTTCTGTCGCCAAAGGCGGGAGCTGAACCTGCTGCGTCACGGAACGGACCATAAAAAGCAGACGCATATTTTACTGCATAGGACATGATCGGTGTTTCCTTATGCCCGTTTTTGTCAAGACACTGACGGATGGCGCGCACACGGCCGTCCATCATATCAGAAGGCGCAACCATATCGGCTCCTGCTTCCACATGAGAAAGAGCGGTTTTGGAAAGAAGCTCAAGAGTGGCATCATTCTCTACCTCATGGCCGCAGAGCACGCCGCAGTGTCCGTGGGAGGTATATTCGCACATACATACGTCCGTAATATAATACATATCCGGAAACTGTTTTTTCGCTTCCCGAAGAGCCTTCTGAACAATTCCGTTTTCTGCATAGGCTCCGCTTCCCACCTCGTCCTTGTGATCCGGAATACCAAACAGCATAACGCTGCTGACGCCTGCTTTGGAAAGCCTTTCCAGTTCATAGGGAAGGCGGTCCACACTGTAGCGGAACTGGCCTTCCATGGACGGAATTTCCTCTTCTATGTTGTTTCCCTCCCGGACAAACAGAGGATAAATAAGAGATGATTTGTCAATTCTTGTCTCTCTTACCATTTTTCTCAGCGTTTCACTGCCTCTCAGTCTTCTTGGTCTCTGGATTAAATCCATGTTTCTCACTCTCTTTCCTTTTTGTGTTTTATTTCTTCTACCAGTCGGATCAGATGTTCGATGGTAGCTTTTTCTGCCATATAGGTTTCCATTCCCAGCTTATCTGCCGCCGCCTTTGTCTGCTTTCCGATGCAGGCAGCCGTAAGTCCGGTATAATCAGCGCCCCTGGTGCTTTCCGCAAAGCCCTTTACCGTAGACGCGCTGGTAAATACCACACAGTCTATGTTTTTGTCAGTGATTTCTTTTTTCATGTCAATGAGACTGCTGCTTTCATAAAGAGTTTCATAGGTGGGAATATCGTCAACCACAGCGCCTGCCTCCTTAAGAAGCCGCGCCAGATTCTCATTTCCTTTTTTTGCTCTCGGGATCAGGATCCGCTCTCCGCCCTTCAGCTCTTTTGCAAGGGTTTCACCCAGACAGTCTCCGTCATAGATCTCAGGCATCAGATCTGTAAGAAGGCCTCTGTCCTCCAGGATCTTTCTGGTTCCCTCGCCGATCGCAGCGATTCGGATCCCGGCAAGACTGCGGATGTCCATTCTGCGGTGTTTCATCTCATCAAAAAAGATTTCTGCCCCTGTAGGGCTGGTAAACACAGCCCACTGATAATCGGAAACATGATCCAGCGCCTGATAAAGCGCTCTCTGGTCTTCCAGCGCCTGGGTACGGATAGATGGAAGCTCCAGAACCTCCGCTCCCTTTTCTCTTAAAAGCTCTGTGGTACGGGAGCTTCTGTTTTTCGGTCTTGTGACAAGCACCTTCCATCCCATCAGAGGAAGCTTTTCATACCAGTTAAATTCATCTGCAAGGGCGCAGACCTTTCCTACCACAATAATGGCCGGAGTCTGGATACCCTGACGTTTTACCTCAGCTTCCAGAGTGCTGACTGTGGCTACAATCTTTTTCTGTCCTGCTGTGGTTCCCTTCTGCAGAATCGCAGCCGGCATTTCCGGGTCCATGCCCTCATCCAAAAGTCCCTGGCAGATATCATGAAGGGCAGCCACTCCCATTAAAAATACAAGTGTGCCTTTTGTATCCACAAGGGCCCGGAAATTAATGTCGTACTCTTTTCCGGCTCTTCTGTGTCCGGTTATGATATGAAGGGAAGAGCAGAAATCTCTGTGTGTTACCGGAATGCCGTTATAGGCCGGAACTGCCAGCGGGGAGGTAACTCCGGGAACGATCTCATAGGGGATTCCGTGTTCTGTAAGAAGCTCCAGCTCCTCTCCGCCTCTTCCAAACAGGAAGGGATCTCCGCCTTTGAGGCGCACCACCCGATATCCCTTCTGCGCTTCCTTTAAAAGCACCTGATTGATCTGTTCCTGGGGAAGGGTATGCTTGTCTGACCGTTTTCCCACATAGATCAGTCTTGCGCTGTCCGGAATTTTTGTAAGAACCCCCTGTCCTACCAGGCTGTCATATACAACCACTTCCGCTTTATTAAGAACCTCAAGGCCTTTCAGAGTAAAAAGTCCGGCATCTCCCGGACCTGCACCTACCAGCCATACTTTTCCAATACTCATGATGACTCTCCTTTTTCCACGGATTCTTTCAGACGCTTTGCAAGAGTGATCCCCAGCTCCTCTGCTCTTAAAGGATCGCCCTCCAGCTGCCCCTTTATATATGTCCCGTCTTCTTCTCTGTAATAAAGTCCCCGGAGCAGCAGTGTGTCTCCGTGAAGCTCGCCATAGGCAGCCACAGGGGAGGAACAGCCGCCGTCCAGATATTTTACATAGGCTCTTTCCGCAGTTGCGCACACCCAGGCTTCTCTGTCGCAATAGCCCTCCAGGCAGGAATAATCTTCTCCTGCTCTTCCCTGAACTGCCAGGATTCCCTGGCCGGCTGCAGGAAGCATCTCTTCTACTGTAAAGTAGCGGCTGATTCTGTTTTCCAGCCCCAGGCGCTTCAGGCCGGCTGCCGCAAGAATCAGTCCCGCATACTCTCCTTCATCCAGCTTCCGAAGCCTTGTCTGAAGATTTCCCCGGATGCTTTTTACTTCCATATCCGGATAAAGCTCTTTCAGCTGTAACGTCCTGCGGAGACTGGAACAGCCAAGAGGCTTACTTTTATCCAGATGATCTGCGCCCTTTGGAAGAACAAGAACGTCTCTGGGATCTTCTCTTTTTGAAAAAGCCAGAAGTGGAAGCTCAGAGGGAACCTCCATAGGCATGTCCTTCAGGCTGTGAACAGAAATGTCTGACCGTTTCTCTATAAGAGCAAGATCCAGCTCTTTTACAAAAAGTCCTTTTCCCCCAATCTTATCAAGGGTACGGTCAAGAATTTTGTCTCCTGTGGTTTTCATGGTCAGGATCTCTGTATGTAATTCCGGATGCTCTTTATTGAGAAAGCTTTTTACCATCTCACTCTGCAGCACTGCCAGAGCGCTTTCTCTGCTTCCGATGATTATTTTATTCTTTGTCATTTTCCGCTGCTTCCTCCATGGCTTTCTGAATGGCGATCCGGACCTTTTTTGCCTTGTGATGATCCAGTCCGCTTGCAGTGATTCCCACTACCATTTCATCCTTCATATAAATTCCCGGAAAATAAAAATCACACTTGCTCTTATCGTCCGCAATATTCACATAAATGCCCTCTTCCTTGCAGACGCGGTAAATTTCATCATTCAGCTTCCAGTCATTGGTAGCTGCGATCACCATATATGCCGTCTGAAAATCCGAACGCTTTACAGGACGGGTAATCAGATTTACATAGCCTGCCGTTCCAAGCCCCCGAAGCTCCTCAGTCACTTTTGGGGCAATAGCCGTTACGTTTCTTGTAAACTGAAGCAGTGTCTTGACTCTCCGGGTGGCAATGTTTCCCCCGCCAACTACAACCACGTTTTTGTCTGAAAGATCTATAAACATGGGAAAATATCTTTTAGTCTTCATAAAGCTTCTCCAATCCGGCCACACATTCCAGAAAAACCTCCTGATTCAGGCTGTCCCTTAAACCGAAGATCAGCTTATTCACAACCTTTCCGGCAGCAGTATCCACTGCTTCAAGCAGGCTTTCTCTGTCCTTTTGTTCCATTGGTGTTTTTTTGAGGATTTTTTCGATGCGCAGGTTCAGATCCTGTACCGCATCCTCTCTGATCTCCTGGATCCTGGGAATCACATCCCGGCCCTCCAGCCACTGATAAAATTCCTCCATCTGCTCTTCTACAATCTGTTCTGCCTTCCGGATGCTTTCACTCTGCTCAGAAGATATTTCAGACGAATGGAAGCTGTCCATGTCGTAAAGTCTGATTTCTTTCCTCTTTCCAAGAGCAGGATCAATGTCTCTTGGCACTGCCAGATCCAGAAGGATCAGCTCTTCCGGAAGTGTGAGGTCAGAAAACTGTTCTTCTCTTAATGTAAAATTAGGGCTTGCCGTTGCGCTGACAACCAGATCGCATTTGGGAAGATACTCCATTCGCTCGCCATAGTTGATTCTTTTGCAGCCCTCCGGGATCTCCACAATCCCGCTTCGGTACTGACGCACAGTAACCGTCACATCAGCCCCTGCCTCACGGAGTGTCTGGGCAGCTACCTTTCCCATTTCTCCGTTTCCGATAACCATACAGGTTTTCCCTTTTATTTCATAGCCCTGAGATTTCAGAGAACAGACTGCCTGATGGATCACAGAAGGATTTCCGTGGGCAAGAGGCGCCTCTGTCTTAATTTTTTTGCCTGCAGTTACTGCCATACGGAAAAGAACCTCCAACACACTGTCCGAGGTAAAATGTTCTCTGGCAAGATTCAGAGCATCTTTAATCTGAGTAAGAATCTGGTCTTCTCCCAGAATCTGAGACTTCAGCCCGCCTGCCAGATAAAACAGGTGAGCTGCTGCCTCTTTATCCTTTCGTGTAACAAAATATTTTTCATAGGAAACTTCCTGTACTCCTTTTAGCCGACAAAGACACTGATACAGGGAAAGCTCCTGATCTTCTTCATGACTTGCCCAGATTTCCAGGCGGTTGCAGGTAGAAAGAATCACACAGCCGTGTACCCCCGCCGTATGTTTCAGCTTTTCCATAGCTTCCCCTGCATTTTTCTTTGTAAAGGCAAATAATGCCCTGATATCCACCGGCGCGCGGCCGTGATCTATTCCAATCATGGAAATGGTCATAATGTTTCTCCTTTTTGTTCAGACATATCTTCAGCTGCCGCAATATTTGTATATCTGCTGACTGAACATACTATTCTTTATGATAAACATTACAACGCTCAATGTCAATGCTGGCTGACATTTTTCCCCTAAATAGTTCCCATCCGGGTTACTGTTCTCTCCGTTAAACAGTCAGCGTAATTCCACTGTTTTTGTGGCGACTACATCTACTCCGGTTCCTGCCGCATCGGCAAGTATGATATCGCCTGTATGCACCGGCGCCGGAATCTGGATACCTTTCAGCGCCCGGATACAGTCAAAGATTTTTTCTTTTGGAATATCTGTTCTGGTTCTTACAGAAACTGCGGGAATTTTCCCACCTGTCACCGTTACCGTGGTGGTAACGGTTCTGGCAGGGGCCGTCACCTCCTTTTCCCCGTACTCCCTTCCCCGCTTACAGGTATTTCCCTCTACGGATATCACTGCTCCCTGTTCTGTTTTTACAGTCAGGGCGCAGCCAACCGGACAGCCTATACAGATTAAATGTCTTTCCTCCATTTTTATGCCTCCTGAATTTTTATGGTGATCTGTTTCAGTGCGGGATATTCCATAAGCTGAGCTTTTTTCAGAATCAGCTCCTCCATCTCGCCCGGGGCTGCATATAATCTTTTTTTGCGGATTACCAGCTTTTCGTCAAAGTAAACACACACATAACAGTCCCGGTAAACACGGTCTGCCCGGAAACGGAGGGTAAGATTTTCTTCCATATGTTCCGGTCGGATAAACGAAGGAACCGTATAGCGGACGCCGCTGCCGGCAATGATCCGAATCTCACGAGTCTCTCCCTGCTCATTTCCCTTCTGATTCTGCCTGTTCTCTTTTTTATTTCTGATAAACTCTGCTGCAAAACGCCCGGCAGCAGCTGCCTCCTGTGACACAAAATCCACCAGATCATGCACATGCAGTACATTTCCGCAGGCAAACACTCCGGGAATATTTGTTTCCAGGCTTTCGTTTACCACAGGACCTGAAGTTACCGGGTTCAGCTCCACTCCCATGTTTCCCGATATCTCATTTTCCGGGATCAGTCCTACGGATAAAAGCAGGGTATCGCAGGTATACTCTTCCTCAGTACCCGGAACGGGCTTTCCTCTTTCATCCACCTTTGCAAGAGTTACGCCTTCCACCCGTTCCCTGCCTTTAATGTCCACAACTGTGTGACTGAGCTTTAAAGGGATTCCATAATCCTCCAGACACTGCACAATATTTCTCCTGAGGCCGCCGGAATAAGGCATCAGTTCTGCCACTGCCTTTACCTTTGCTCCCTCCAGAGTCATTCTTCTTGCCATAATAAGTCCGATATCTCCGGAACCAAGGATCACAACCTCGCGGCCCGGAAGATATCCTTCCATGTTTACCAGTCTCTGTGCCGTTCCTGCGGAAAAAATCCCTGCCGGGCGATATCCCGGAATATTCAAAGCTCCTCTTGATCTTTCCCGGCAGCCCATGGCAAGGATCACTGCTTCTGCTTTTATTTCCAAAAGTCCGTCCTCCCGGTTCAGAGCCGTGATCACCCTCTCCGGACTGATATCTGCAACTATGGTATTCAGCCTGTATTCAATATCAAGCTCCTGTACTTTTTTTATATAGCGCAGGGCATATTCCGGGCCTGTCAGCTCCTCCTTAAACGTGTGGAGACCGAAGCCATTGTGAATACACTGGTTCAGAATACCTCCCAGCTCTCTGTCCCTTTCCAGAATCAGAATTTTCTGTATACCGTTTTCTTTTGCAGCAACTGCCGCCGCCAGTCCTGCCGGACCGCCTCCTATAATTACAACATCATATGCTTCCATGATAGTAGCTCCTCCTGTATCTGGTCAGAATGTATCTTTATTGATTCCCAGAATGATTTGTGAATTTTTTCCGCATTTGGTGATCTCTGCCATATCCTTTCCCAGCTCCCGGGCAAGGATCTCCATGGTTTTTGGAGAGCAGAAGCCTGACTGGCAGCGCCCCATTCCTGCTCTTGTTCTGCGCTTGACGCCGTCCAGTGATCTGGCGCCCAGAGGACGATGGATGGCGTCAAGGATTTCTCCCTCTGAAACCATCTCGCATCTGCAGATTATATTTCCATAGGCCGGCTGCTTTTTCAAAAGCTCCCGGTATTCTTCTTTGTCCAGCGCTGCCGGATTAAGAATGCCCTTTCTCTCAGAAATAAAAGCATCTTTTTCTTTAAGGTTCAGTCTTTTTTTCAGAATGTCCGAAACCATTTCTCCAACTGCAGGAGCTGCGGTAAGACCCGGGGATTCAATTCCTGCACAGTCCACAAAACCAGGCGCGTCCTCAGGCTCACCGATAACAAAATCATCCCCTTCCTCATGGGCGCGAAGGCCTGCAAAGGAAGTGATCACCTGTCTCAGAGGAAGATTTTTTACATTCATGCCTGCTTTCTGGATTACCTGCTCCAGCTCCTGCGCAGAAGTGTTTGTTCCCTCTTTGTTTTCAATGTCTTCAGCAGTTGGGCCCAGAAGAAGGTTTCCGTGAACCGTAGGTGTTACAAGAATCCCTTTTCCGTATTTTCCGGGAAGAGAAAATACAGTTCTGTTCACATGGGTTCCCGCGCTTTTGTCCAGAAGGCAGTAGCTCCCTCTCCTTGGGGTAATGCAAAGCTTTTTTTCACTGACCATATTGTGGAACCGGTCTGCGTAAACTCCTGCTGCATTGATCACTGTTTTTGTCAGGAAAACTCCTTTGGAAGTTTCAATCTCCCAGCCCTGTGAGGTTTTTCTGATATTCTGTACCTCTGTATCAAATCGGAATTCTGCTCCATTGACGACAGCATTTTCTGCAAAAGCCAAGTTCATGGCAAAAGGACATACGATTCCGGCTGAAGGTGCATAGAGGGCTGCATATACCTCATCAGTTATATTGGGTTCCATTTCTTTCACCTGTTCCCGGTAAAGAATCTGAAGTCCTTTCACTCCGTTTTTCTTTCCCCTTTCATAAAGAGTCTCAAGCTTTGGAAAATCTTCTTTATGAAGACAGATCACCAGAGAGCCGTTTCTCTTAAAAGGAAAATCCAGTTTTTCTGAAAGCTCTTCCATCATCAGGTTTCCCCTGACATTGAGCTTTGCCTTCAGGGAGCCTTCCGCAGCATCATAGCCTGCATGGACAATGGCACTGTTTGCTTTCGAGGTTCCGCAGCACACATCCTCTTCTTTTTCCAGTACACAGATCTTTGCCTCATAACGGGATAATTCTCTTGCACAGGCAGTTCCCGTTACCCCTGCCCCGATAATAATTACATCATACATAGTTTCTGCTCCTTTTTTACGATTCATTTTTATTCACCGGGAAAGTCAGTACACAATATATGAATTTCCTGGTAAATGAAAAAGCCCGACAAATAAACGCACAGAATCTATGCGCTATCTGTCAGGCTCTCTTCTCTCATGCCTTTTCTTTTTCAGTTGTCCGAACAGGATTCCTGTTCTGTTTCTATAACCTCCATACCTGATGACTGGTAGAGGAAACTCCCATTGCACCGGCATCCAGAGCCGCCACCACGGATTCTCTGTCTGAGATCAGTCCGCCTGCAATGATCTTTATTTTTACCAGATGACAAAGCTTCTCAATGATTCGCGGCATCACGCCCGGAAGAACTTCAATAAAATCCGGCTTTACACTGTACTGCTGCTGGCAGATATTTTCAAATGCCATGGAATCCAGAAGGAAAAATCTGAGGACGGTAAACATGGACAATTCTCTGGCTCTTCGGATCAGGGAGGGTTTCGTGGTAATGATCCCATCTGCCATGGTGCTGGTATGGATAAAATCCACAGCTACCTCTCTTGTGCTCAGTCCGCCGATCAGATCCACATGTACCATGGCGATCTTGCCCGCATCCTTCACTGCCTTCACAATCTCTCCAAGAGAACAGATGTCCCCATATAAGATAAAAACAATCCTGATCTCCGGGATACCGCAGCATTCTTTCAAATCTTCCGGACTTTTTATTGCTGCGATCACAGGATTTTCTTCCACTGCATCCAAAAAATTCTGATTCATTTCTGCTGCCCCGTTTCTTTCCTTTTGAACTGATTTTACTATATCACACAAGGCTTCCTGATTCAATAAATTTTCTGAAAAATAATAGAAACCTTTATTTCCGGAGCTGCTCAGATCACATAATTTCCTCCGTCTTCTCCCTCCCGGAGAAGATCTTCCAGTGTAATCCTGTCAAAATATTCATTGATCAGCTGATAAAACCCCTGCCACATACTTAACGTCTTACAGACCGAAGCTCTCTCACAGAGATTCGGCTCATCCTCCAGACAGGCAATAGGCGCCAGGGAGCCTTCGGTAAGTCTTAAAATGCTGCCCATGGTGTATTCTCCCGGCGTTCTGGAAAGACGGTATCCGCCTCCCTTTCCCCTAAGGGCATGGACAAATTTATTTTTGCTCAGAACAGACACAATAGATTCCAGGTATTTCTCAGAAATTTCCTGTCTTCTGGCAATGTCCATAAGGGGGATATATTCTCCGGTATTGTGTTCCGCAAGATCCAGCATAACGCGGATCGCATAGCGTCCTCTTGTTGATATCTTCATCCTAACGGCCTCTTTCTGCTATATTTCATCATACGTTTCCAGGAAATGATGCTTTACTCCGTCTTTCTTATATGCCACCACAGTATTGACGTTTACATTTTCCACACTTTTAAATATGTTAAACTCAATTACAGGATCCTTCTGAGCAAGATTATGGATCAGTTCCTTTACCTCTGCTCTTTTTGAGCTTTTATCTGTTTCCTCATCCGCGCACTGCTCTGTAAAGCGGCAGGCGCACCGAAGGAACCTCAGTCCGTTGTAGTTTGCCCAGTGGATGATATCTTCCTCTCTGATCAGGTACATGGGACGGATCAGCTCCATTCCCTCAAAATTGGTGCTGTGAAGCTTCGGCATCATGGTCTGTATCTGGGCTCCGTAAAGCATTCCCATAAGAATGGTCTCGATCACATCATCGTAATGATGGCCCAGAGCGATCTTATTGCAGCCAAGCTCCTTTGCCCTGCTGTAAAGATATCCTCTTCTCATTCTTGCACAGAGATAACAGGGAGAGCTTTCCTCTCCTGCCACCACGTCAAAAATCTCAGACTGAAAAACCGTAATGGGGATTCCAAGAGTTCTGGAATTTTCTAGGATAAGCTGATAATTTGCCTCATTATATCCGGGATTCATTACAAGAAAAACAACCTCAAAATTCTTTTTTCCATGGCGGGCCAGCTCCTGAAAAAGCTTTGCCATAAGCATGGAATCCTTTCCGCCGGAAATACACACTGCAATTTTATCCCCGTCTTTGATCAGCTCATATTCATTGATGGCTTTGGTAAAACGTCTCCATACAGGCTTGCGGAATTTTTTAATAATGCTTCTCTCAATTTCCCGTATTCTTAAACTCCGGGCATCCTCTTCTGTAAGCCCGGCCTCATTTATCTGGTTGGTCTCTAAGGTATTTGTATCCATAACATTCTCCGTTCTGCTGATGTTTTCTTCTTTTTTACTGTAAAAGAAGAGAACTCCGTTACAGTATACATGCAGAGACATGTTACGGTCAAGAAGTTCTCTTTTGTTTTATTCTGTCATTGGGACTTCCGGTTATTGTTCACAACCTTCGCAGTAACTACTTCCATTTTCGGCTTACATGTCTCACTGCACTGCCTTAAAAGCCTCTTCCAGATCCTGAATAATATCATCGATATTTTCCGTTCCCACAGAAAGCCGGATGGTATTCGACCGGATTCCCTGTTCAAGAAGCTCCTCTTCCGTACACTGGCTGTGAGTGGTAGTGGCAGGATGAATCACCAGAGATTTCACATCCGCTACATTTGCCAGAAGAGAAAACAGCTCCAGATTGTCAATAAAGTCTTTTGCCTTTTGTTTGCCGCCTCTGATCTCAAAGGTAAAAATGGAACCGCCGCCCTTTGGGAAATACTTCTGATAAAGAGCTTTCTGGCTTTCATCCTGTGTCACAGACGGATGGTGGACACATTCCACCTGAGGATGACTGTTAAGATATTCCGCTACTTTAAGCGCATTTTCCACATGACGTTCTACCCTTAAAGACAGAGTTTCCAGTCCCTGAAGAAACAGAAATGCATGAAAAGGCGACAGAGTGGCTCCAATATCTCTGAGAAGGATCGCACGGATCCTGGTAACAAAGGCTGCCGGACCTGCCGCCTTTGTAAAACTGATTCCGTGATAGCTTGGGTCAGGCTCTGTAAGAACAGGAAATTTTCCGGATGCCTCCCAGTCAAATTTTCCTCCGTCTACGATCACACCTCCCACGGCTGTTCCGTGTCCGCCAATAAATTTTGTTGCAGAATGTACCACAATATCTGCCCCGTATTCTATAGGGCGTACCAGATAAGGCGTTGCAAAGGTATTATCCACAATAAGAGGGATCTTGTGTTTATGGGCAATTTCCGCAACTGCTTCAATATCTACCACATCAGAATTGGGATTTCCCAGAGTTTCAATAAACACAGCTTTTGTATTATCCTGAATGGCTGCTTCCAGCTCTCCGTCATTAAAAATATCTACAAAGGTGGTTGTGATCCCATACTGGGGAAGTGTGTGGAGAAGCAGGTTAAAGGTTCCTCCGTAAATATTTTTTGCCGCAACAATATGACCACCGTTCTGCGCCACATTCTGAATGGAATAGGAAATAGCTGCTGCCCCGGAAGCTACTGCAAGAGCTGCCGCTCCTCCCTCCAGGGCTGCCATCCGTTTCTCAAAAACATCCTGAGTGGGATTGGTCAGCCTTCCGTAAATATTTCCCGCATCACTTAGATCAAATCTTGCCGCCGCATGGTCACAGTTGCGAAATACAAAGGAAGAGCTCTGATAAATAGGAACCGCTCTGGCATCTGTTGCCGGATCCGGATTTTCCTGTCCTACATGCAGCTGAAGTGTCTCAAACTTAAATTTCCTGTTTTCTCTTCTGATTTTTTCACCCATAATTTTACTCCTCGTTATTCTTTATCTGCCAGACAATCGTTGTTTTTACTATTCCATAAACAGAGGGGTGGAATAGTATCGGTCTCCTGAATCCGGAAGGAGGGCTACAATGGTCTTTCCTTTATTTTCCGGACGCCGTGCAAGCTCAAAGGCTGCATGAAGAGCTGCTCCGGAGGAAATTCCTACCAGTACGCCTTCTTTTTTTGCAAGAAGCTTTGACGCTGCATATGCCTCCTCACTTCTGATCTGAATGATCTCATCGTAAATATCTGTATTTAAAACCTCAGGTACAAAGCCTGCGCCGATTCCCTGAAGCTTGTGAGGGCCGCTCTTTCCTTCTGAAAGTACAGGAGAATCCGAAGGTTCTACTGCCACGATCCTGATCTGAGGATTTTTAGCTTTCAGATATTCTCCCACACCGGTCAGAGTTCCGCCTGTGCCTACGCCTGCTACAAAAATATCTACCTTTCCCTCTGTATCCTCCCAGATCTCCGGGCCTGTTGATGATCTGTGGGCTGCAGAATTCGCGGGATTTACAAACTGTCCGGGAATAAAGGCGCCCGGAATTTCTCCTGCAAGCTGCTCCGCCTTTTCAATCGCCCCTTTCATGCCCTTTGCGCCTTCGGTAAGGACAATCTCTGCTCCGTATGCCTTCAGGATATTTCTTCTTTCCACACTCATGGTCTCAGGCATAGTAAGAATCACCCGATATCCCTTGACTGCCGCAATAGCAGCAAGCCCGATCCCTGTATTTCCCGAGGTAGGCTCAATGATCACAGAACCTTCTTTCAGGAGGCCTTTTTTCTCCGCGTCCTCGATCATTGCTTTTGCCACTCTGTCCTTGACGCTTCCGGCAGGATTCAGATACTCCAGTTTCACAAGAACAGCTGCCGGAAGAGAAAGTTCTTTTTCAATATTGGATATTTCTACCAGAGGGGTATTTCCAATCAGCCCCAGCGCTCCTTTGTAAATTTTTGCCATAATCCAGTTCCGCCTTTCTTTTTAATTACATACTAACTTTGTATGTTAGTATGATAATACAACTGCCATAAAATGTCAATCTTTATTTTCAGAAGTTTTTATGAAATGAAAAAACTGCCACAGTCCATATTCTTTTTTTAACAGAACATAAACCGCAGCAGCTCTTCATTTAAACAGCGTTCCTGCTTCCGGCACAGAACAGCTCCCGCATTTACCCTCTGAAGAAGCTGCTGTCCCCTGCTATTCTTTTTTTCGATACAAAAAAGCTCAGATGATAATACACACCATCCCGCCCTTGCTGTCATTGACGATCTTCTGCATGGTATCCTGAAGCTTCACCTGGCTTTCTTCTCCAATGGAAGCCAGCTTATTCCGGATGCCGTCCCGTACAAGCTGTTCTATGGACTTGCCGAAAATATTTGTCTCCCAGATGCTTTCGCCCCGTTGGCCGCTCTGTCCGATATACTGGATCAGATCCTGCGCCTGCTGCTCTGTTCCCACAATAGGCGCGATCTCTGTCTCAATATTGGCTTTTATCATATGGATGGAAGGGCTTTTTGAACGGATTCTCACCCCGAATTTATTTCCCTGTTTCATCACCATCGGCTCTTCAATCTCAACCTCTCCAAGCTCCGGCACCACCACACCGTATCCGGTTCCCCGGACCGCTTCCAGAGCAGACTGAACCTTAACATATTTTTCTTTCATCTGGGAAAGCTCTTTCATCGTATGGATCAGGTCATACTCGCTTGCCATGGAAACTCCGCACAGCTCGCTTAAGATCCTGTAATAATACTCATCTTTGATCTGGACCCGTATTCTGACAACGCCATCGGAAAGTCCTACATGATCAAGAAGAGTATCCTGCACGTAAGGACCTTCCAGCTGCACCCTTTCCTTAGTCACATCACGGATATGAGCCAGCTCTTTCATCAGCTTCCGGATCTGTCCAAGGATCTGTGATTTCAGTTCATGATCCAGAGGAAGCATTTCTACCCATTTAGGCACATAGAAATGAATTTCACTGACCGGAAATTCATAAAGCACCTTTTCCAGAATTCTGGTGATATCTTCTTTTTTCAGCTGCTCACAGTTAGCTGTGACCGTTGTCACTCCGTATTTTTTCTGAAGGCTTTCTGCAAGCTGTAAGGTTTCTTCTTTATACGGCATCTGAGAATTTACCAGGATCAGAAAGGGTTTTCCCTGTTTTTTTAATTCCTGGACTGTCTTTTCTTCTGCCTCTCTGAAATTTTCGCCTGGAATTTCTCCAAAGCTTCCGTCCCCTGTGATCAGAAGTCCAATGGTGGAATGTTCCCGGATCACTCTTCCTGTTCCCACCTCTGCTGCCTCATGGAAAGGAATGGCTCTGGAGGACCAGGGGGTTTTTACCATTCTCTCTCTGCCTTCCTCCACATGGCCGGAAGCATCCTTTACCAGATAACCTACACAGTCTATCAGCCGGATCCGCACCTTCTGATCCTCTCCCAGCGTAACCGGAACCGCCTCTCTTGGAATAAACTTTGGTTCCACTGTTGTGATCAGTTTTCCGGAACCACTTAGAGGAAGCTGATCTCTTACCTCTGCCTGCTGCTCCCCGCTCATTGCCGGAAGGGCCAGCTGCTCCATGAAACGTCTGATAAATGTGGACTTTCCGGTGCGGACAGGTCCTACAACACCTATGTATATATCACCGCCGGTACGTGCCTGAATATCCCGGTAAACCTGAAAATTTTCCATAAAAATGCCCCCTTGCATATATTCACACAATCCCATGTATTGTTATATTTATATGCAGGAGACATTTTATTCATGTTACTTTTGAGACAAATCTCTGAAACAGGTCTGTTATTGTTACTGTAAATGGAGCGAACAGAAGCCTTTTATTTTATGATCAGGTTTTCATGATGTCTGTATTCTCTTGTTCCCAGAAAGATTTTCTGTATTCGCCGGGAGTTCTTCCATACCTCTGCCGAAAGACACGGTTAAAGGTTCTCTGGCTTTCAAATCCGGCTTCCAGAAAAATATCCGTAATTCTCATGTCTGTATTTTCCAGAAGAGAGGAAGCATAGTTCAGCCGGATCTCATTCAAATACTGATTAAAATTCGTATGAAAAACACCGGAAAAGATTTTGGATAAAGCAAACTTATTTACGCCAAGATTTTCAGCCACACTTCCAAGTGTCAGCGTTTCCTGAAAGTGAGACAACAGATACGTCATAACAGTATATATCAGATCATTACTCCCCACACGATCTTTTTCTATGAACCGGAAGTTTTCCCTGCACCGGTATAATATAATCTGTAAATAAGCCTGCCCCACAACCTCGTTTACCTTCTTGTCTTTTATCAGACAGCCTAACGCATTTTTGGTCTCCTCGTGTAATTTTTCCCTGGAAATCACTGGATTTTCCGGACATTTTTTCTGAAGCAAGGTCATAAACGGTCCACTGAGCTCCAACGATGCATAAAACAGATATACTTCATTTTTTCCATGAGAGAACACCTGATAATGATGGATCAGATCCGGAAATACCACTGCAAAATATCCCTGCTCCATATGATACAGTTCACAGCCAACGCCAAGCTCCAGCTCCCCTTTTGTTACATATACCAGCTCAATGGCATTGTGAAGGTGAGGGGGAACATGATGGGGCTTTTTTCTTATTATACTGAACTTTTCTTTTTTCTCTTCATAAGACGGCTGCATGTTCCTTCTCCTCTCTCTTCAAAATTTGGCTGCTTCTTTTTTTCATTTGGCATGCATATCTTCCTCTGATACAGTATAATAAGGTCAGAAATCAGGAAAGGAGGTACAGCCTTATGAAAAAGCTTATTAACTATTTACAGGAAGTCATGGATTTCTATGCAGTTTATTTTAATCATGCATATCGCTTTTAACAGCCTGTTCCTGTAAAAGTTTCTCATTGGCGCGTTCCACGTTCATTTTTGACATGATAAATGTAATAATCAGTGTGATTGCCACCGGAACCCAAAGATACATGATCTGAAGCATCTGGATACAGGAATCGCTCTGTACAGCCAAAGCTCCGTCAAATCCACTGAGATCCAGAAGCCAGCCGGTAATGGCAATTCCGATTCCGCCTCCCAGCTTAATACCAAGAGAGGTACAGGAGTACATGGTTCCGTCTACTCTTTTGTGCTTTGTCAGATAAGTATATTCCGAACAGGAAGCAATCACTGCATTCATATCTCCCTGCCAGGGTCCCATACCAAAGGCTGCGATGCCGGTAAATAAAAGCATCAGCGGCACGCTTCCCAGGTAACCGGCTACTACAACCAGAGCCCTTCCAATGGTTCCGATCACATATCCCGTCAGATTCAGTTTGTACATACCCTTCCATTTTTCCACCAGAACCGGCGTAACCAGCAGCGCAATAATTAAAGGGATATTTATGGCCCAGGAAAATACACCGTACAGGTTTTCATTAAACAGGATATAGGTCATATAATAAATACCCATGTTTAACATGGCAGTATAAATCTGCTGCAAAATATAGGTGATACAGATCATTACATAATACTTATTGGTAAATAAAAGCTTTCCGGCATCGATCAGGGAATATTTCTCATCTGTTCCGGCTGCTTTTCCATCATTTAATTCTTCTTCCGGCAGTTCCTTCACAGAAAATACGGAAATCGTATTCACTGCAAGTCCGATCACTGCATAAATAATAGCGACTGTTCTCCATCCGGCAGCTCCGCCGCCCATCCATTCCACAAATCCAATGGTCAGAGACTGGATCAGAAGACTGGTTGAAAAAGCAAAGATAAAACGATAGGAACCCATCTGTACACGTTCCTTGCTGTTTTTTGTCACCAGGGCTGTCAGGGCAGAATAGGCAATATTATTCGCAGTATAAAAAACTGCGTTTAACAGAGTATAGGCAATAAAGAACCAGGCATACTGGGCAAACTCTCCCATGTCAGCAGGAATAGCAAAAATAGCCACCAGTGTTACGGCACAGCCAATATATCCATACAGCATCCAGGGTCTTGCCTTACCAAGTCTGCTTTTTGTTTTGTCGATCAGAGAGCCGAAGAAGACGTCTGTGATCCCGTCAAATAATTTTGACACTGCAATCAGCGTTCCGATGATTCCCGGATTCAATCCTACTGTATTTGTCAGATAAATCATGACAAAGGAGGACAAAAACGCATAGACCACATTTCCTGCAATATCCCCGGAGCCATACCCTACTTTGTTATACCATTTTAAATACTTTTTCTCATTCATGTGTTCTTACCATTCCTTCCCAAATAAAAGCTTCATCTCAAATGTAAATCTTTCTTGATCCAGCTGATATTCTTTGCGAAGCTCCGGCCCGCAGCTGTTGGAGCCGATTCCATTCTGCCCATAATCCAGACAGACAACAGTGTTGCCTGATTTTTCCAGTTCAAAATTATGTGCCTTTTCTGTCAGTTCTTCCTGGGTGTAATAAGATACATTAAATGCAAAAGGCTTTGGAGATATAGCCATAAAAGTCTGTGCTTCTTTTTCCAGGACCATATAATCACAGTCTGTATGACTTCCGTTTTCCTGGGGGCGCAGATAATCCTCATGTTGCTCTTCTACTGTGGATTCATAAAGGCCATGGCTGCAGGATCTGCGCTTATCCACATAGCTTTCGTGAGGCCCCAGTCCATAGAATTTCAGGCCTTCATACTCTTTCTTTAAAAATAACCGAAGCCCAAACCGTGGAAGCTGTGGAAATTCCATGTCTTTTTTTACCTGCATGGTTACAGAGATTTCTCCGGTGTTCTCTACCTTCCACTGGGCTTCGATATCCAGAACCTTTTGAAGCGCTGCTGCCGCCACAGACATAGTGCTGTGGATGATAACGCTTTCATCATTGACACAGCCGGCAACTCCTCTTCTTATCTCCCATGTTGTATCATAAGCTCTGGCTTTGCTGCGGTCATATCCGGCTGCCTTCCATTCCAGCCTGATCTTCCGGTCATTGTCTGTTGGCGCCCGCCAGAT
>NZ_HF999105.1:1403-1783 GCF_000433815.1 Blautia sp. CAG:257 | reverse complement strand
CCAGCAGTTCCTCTCCATTTAAGCTTACCTGTTCAAACAATCCGGAAAGTTTACTGTAGCGATATGTGAACTTCTCGCTTTCGATAGTAAGGAACCGATCCGTTTCCGTAACCTGCACAGATGCCTGATCCTCTCTCCGGTTTTCCAGAAGACACACCGCCTGCTGATTTCTACCATCTTTGTTTTTCAACAATATCTCATCAAATCCCAGCACACTTCCCGGAACAACAAGGGCATTTCCCTGTTTTAAGTAATAGGATATTTTCAGGTAACATTTTCCCCGTTCCGGAACCGGAATATCCAGAAAAATGCTTCCTGTCTGCCCGGGCAGTATGGACTCCTTCAGTTCCATTTCTTCCTTTTTGAGGATTTTTCCATCA
>NZ_HF999105.1:342-1337 GCF_000433815.1 Blautia sp. CAG:257 | reverse complement strand
CCTTTAAATCCAGGTGATTCATATAATTTTTCAGGCACAGCTCTCCGGTTTCCTGCCGGAAAGTCACCACTCTTGCCGGGCGGTGCACATTCCGGTATTCCAGAAGCCCGGTATGAGGTGTCCGGTCAGGATATACCAGTCCGTCCATACAGAAATTGCCGTCATGGACCTCTTCCCCAAAATCTCCTCCGTAAAAATACTTTTCTTTTCCATTAACAGCCTTTCCCCGGTACACTCCATGATCACACCACTCCCACACAAAGCCTCCGCAAAGCTGGTCATATTGATAAATCATCTGGAAATAATCCTCCAGATCTCCCGGTCCGTTTCCCATGGCATGACAGTATTCAATCAAAAGAAAGGGCTTATCCGGTTTCTGTTCCATATATTCCCGGATTTCTTCCAGAGAAGGATACATTCTGCTGAAAATATCAATATTGCTGTAATCGTATTTTCTTTTATTATTCCGGTAAAAAGAGCTTTCATAGCAGGTCAGCCTTGTTTTATCAAACTGCTTCGTCCACTTTAAGGCTTCCTCAAAGGTACAGCCATAGCCACATTCATTTCCCATGGACCAGATCACAATGCTGGGGCGATTTTTCTCCCTGTGTACGCAAAGTCTGGTACGGTCCAGGGTAGCCGGTATGAAATCCGGGTTATCAGAAATCCTCTCATTCCATCTCTGGCTTACATTTTCCCAGCTGGAATCTTTTAAATACTGGGACTGGGTTCCATGACTTTCATTGTCTGCCTCTGCGATCACAAAAAATCCATACTCATCACAGAGCTGATAAAAATAAGGCGCATTGGGATAATGACTGCTGCGGACTGCATTAAAGTTGTTCTCCTTCATCATCTGCAGATCCTTTTTCATCTGGTCAGGCCCAATGACAAACCCGGTCACCGGATCCGAGTCATGGCGGTTCACTCCCTTAAATTTAACAGCAGTGCCATTCAGATAGATGACAGCATCCTTCACACAGATTTCCCGGATA
>NZ_HF999105.1:0-273 GCF_000433815.1 Blautia sp. CAG:257 | reverse complement strand
TATTACCAGCGTATATAAATAAGGCTGCTCCGGATTCCACAGTCTGGCATTTTTTACTGTAAGAACTGCCTTATGAGTATAAAGCTCTCCTGGTTCTTCCCAAAGCATCTGAGAAGCGATTTCCTGTTTCTCTGCATCATACAGGGTAAGCTTTGTTGGAACAGCCATTCCCTGATAGTTTGCCTGCACCGTGATCACTGCCTGATCTTCCTGGATTTCTGTTGTGGTAAAATAATCATACACAATGTTTTCCGGGCGGTTCAAAAGATATAC
>NZ_HF999104.1:0-1102 GCF_000433815.1 Blautia sp. CAG:257 | reverse complement strand
TTGTTTACTGGGAAAAATATATTCTGTACTGACTTTTTTGGTAAATAAAAAATGATCCGCAAGGATGCAATCAGATGGAGTTTTGTAAGCGTCAAATAAGTCAGTATTTTGATTTATGACTTTTTTGCATGGATAATAGTTTTAAACCTTTTAGCGTTTTTAGAGTGGACTCTTAACACTCCCACACAGAAGGTTATTCGTAAACGAATTAACACCCAGGGAACAATGCTGGCGATGTGTCTTGCATTATTAACAGGAGAGGAAAAGAGGAATTTTATGTTAAAGATAAACCGGGAACATATGCTGGAACTTACAAGACGTATGACAGTTTCTCGTACAGCAATGACGCGTATTGCAGGCTGTTATATGGATAAAGATGGATTTGTTGACGGAACCTTTAATACAAATTTTTTGAAATTATCGTCCGCAGACAAAGCCAAAAATCTTTCCATAGCAAAGGCAATTCCTTTTTCAGAAACCAATAAGAATCTAAAAAGATATCAGTTTACAGGACGTGACTCAGTGAAAATGCGTCAGTTGCTTTTAGGGCTGAAATCATGTGCGCTTAAAAATGATGCGCTTTTGGATACATTTTATGATCTGGTCGCAGAAAAATGTCATTTTACTTATGATTATGCAGTGATTTTTTTTCATGGTACTTATGATATTCCCGTAAAAGGAACAGATAAGGAAAGTCTTTGGGATTCTGAAGAGGTTTATGAATATTTAATCTGTGCAATATGTCCGGTAACAGGTGATTATGAGGCAGGTGTTCCGGAATTTGGCTTTATTTTTCCGGCGTTTTGTGACAGAACAGAAGATCCGGATTATATTGATATTTATGAAAAATATTCGGAAAGACCTCATAGTGAACTATATCATCTCCTTGGATTAAAATAAGACAGTTATAATTCCGCTGGCAGACAGAGGGTAACAGAAATCAATTTCCTGCAATTAATTATTGTGATAAGCTGATGTAATTGTTTTTCTGATATATCGTTAAAGAGCCGGGCTGACTGATCTCCGTTACATATTTTGTTATATGAAAAAGGGAGCCCGTTTATGCAATGTCATTTAGTTAAGACATTAAGCAGATGTATTC
>NZ_HF999103.1:4114-4890 GCF_000433815.1 Blautia sp. CAG:257 | reverse complement strand
TACATGGAACTGTTCAGATTACCACAGACCATGGCTTCCGTATTTTTATTACCATTCCAAAAGAACAGGAGACCTGAACTATGAAAATTGTAATTGTCGATGATGATATTTTTGTTTCCGGCGCACTGACAACCATTCTGGAAGCCAGTGGAAAAGTTACTGTGGCTGCTTCCGGTACAGACGGAAAAGAAGCTGCAGAATTGTACAAAATCCATCAGCCGGATGTACTTCTTATGGATATTCGAATGAAAGAAAAAAGCGGACTTGATGCGTCCGCTGAGATACTGGAGGAATTTCCTGATGCGAAAATCCTTCTTCTTACTACCTTTTCTGATGACGAGTATATTGTAAAGGCCCTGAAGCTTGGGGCAAAAGGCTATCTGCTGAAACAGGATTATGCAAGTATCCTGCCTGCTCTTGAGGCAGTCTGTTCCGGTCAGACCGTTTTTGGCACAGAAATCATGTCCAGAATTCCGGAGCTTATTCAATCCGGTTCTTCCTTCCATTACGAAAATTATGATATCAGCCGCCGGGAGCTTGAAATTATCCGTCTTATTGCAGACGGGCTCAGCAATAAGGAAATCGCCTCACAGCTTTTTTTAAGCGAAGGAACCGTTCGTAATTATCTCAGCTCTATTCTGGATAAATTACAGCTGAGAGACCGTACTCAGGTTGCTGTTTTTTACTACAGACACAAATAAAAACTGTTTTCCTCTTAAATCAGCAATAAAACCGTGAAATAAAAAACGGAATCCCGGCACAGATTCCGCTTTCCA
>NZ_HF999103.1:0-4056 GCF_000433815.1 Blautia sp. CAG:257 | reverse complement strand
GCATAATCCTACATTTCTCCGGAATAAAGACAGCAGCTTTTCAGAAAATATGCCGTTATTCTGAAAGAACTTCCGGCTTATAAATAACTCTGGATCATCAGTCCAGAACCTCATCGATCAGTTCTGCAGCGTCTTCCAGGGCATCCAGAGCCTCTGTAAGGGCATCCATTCCGGCGCTGTCTGTGTCCGTATCCTCAGATGCAGACAGCAGCTCTGCCAGCTCATCTTTTAAAGTATCCAGCTGTTCCAGAATTTTCTGAAGTGTTTTGTTTTTATCAGCATCTCCATTTAGATTGATTAATTTTCCCATTCCGTTATTCCTTTCCGTTTCTTTTTAGTTAATTAATGGTTTCCACATCCACCTCGCGGTTTCTGCCTTCTGTTTTCCAGATCATCAGATGCACCTTATATTCTACAGAATCCTTTGCATACAAAAAAGGCTCTTCTTTCAGCATTTCCACCTTTTTGCCGGAACACTCCAGTTCTCGTTTTCTTGCTTCCGCCCTTTCCTGTATATTTCGGATCTTTGTCTGTTCTGCAGTTTCCTCTTCCTGTAAACCACCCTCTTTTCCATCTGTGGAAAAGCTGTGTTGTTCCTTGTTTTCTGTCACAAACTGCCGGTCCTGATATACGGCCGCCGTCTGGGCCAGTTTTCTGTCTATAAGATCTACAACCTCTGTATGCTTTGTCCTGTGCAGCATACAGGCAATTCTCCTTGCGATCACCCTTCCCGGAACATAAGAATACACCTTCAGCCATCTGATAAGACTGTGGTCCCCTGCTTCCTGCGCCAGCTTCATCATTTCATTAAGCGCTTTTTCAGATACTTTCCACTTAGGGTAAGAAGGCACAATATACTTTTCTGACACCGCAGGATAACAACAGAAATTTAATGGAGGAAATTCTGCCAGATAAGAAAGTTTTTCTTCTTCCTCCGTGCAAAATTCTTTTCCAAGATATTCTCTTTTATCCCTTAAAATAGCAATACGATATTCCAGCTGTCTCAGATATTCATACTCCTTTACCCAGAAATGACCTGTTTTCCCATAATTAAAAAGATGAGTTTCCAGATCTAAATCTCTGAAAAAAACAGTAAATACTGAATTTCCCTGATGGACGATCAGGATATACTGATCTCCCCTTTTCTCAAGATCTGCTCTTAATTCCCCCTCAAAATCAGGCTCGTAAGTACCTGTCAGCTTTGCCTGCCGGAAGATCAGAAAGCTTTCCACAGCATCATTCATCAGATAGACAAGACGAATATCTCCCTCGTCTGTTTCCGGCAAAACAAGTTCAAATACACCCTGAGAGATCAGAAGCTTCAGTTTTTCGTATTCCTCCTGAAACGGAATTGTTATCTCTGCTTCCATGTTCTTTTTAACTTCCATTTATTATTCCTGCATTTTTCCTGTCTGTAAAATTTTCCCACAAAACTGTACAGTATATACTTATTTTTCATATGGCTTCGCAGCATGCGAATCCTCCTGGTATAAAACTATAAATGAGGCAATACAGAATTTTGCACAATATACGTACGTTGTGTTGTTTTTCAGAAATACGTATTCGTAATTCTGTTAATAATATACCGCGGAACACTCTGCCTGTCTACGGCAGTTTCGTAAGTTATAAAAATTTTGCAAAATATGAAAATCCAGTTGCAGCTTCACACCAAATTTTTATTTAAATCCCTTTACATATTAACGTATACTGCCTTTTACCAGGAAAAACAACACATCTGTCTGCTACAAGTGCCTGGAAATCATGTCAGCCATGCGACGCACCTTGAAAACACTTTTTGTAAGGTATCACCAATTTTTTGTGGACAAATTATTTTTTTATGTTAAAATTAAATTAGTTGTATCGCAATAATAATTAATTTTATGGAGGAACAAAAAAAGTGTACAAAATCATTTAAAAAGGAGGCACTCTGTTATGAAGAACACCAAAAATGCAGACATTTCCAACATTTATCGTCTGGATGGGCAGGTTCCTATCATGAAAGCAATCCCTTTTGGTCTTCAGCATATTCTGGCAATGTTCGTTGCCAATCTTACGCCGATCACTATTATTGCCGGTGCAGGAGGTCTTAAACAGGCTGAAATTGCCATTCTTCTCCAAAATGCCATGTTTGTTGCAGGAATTGCAACACTGATCCAGCTTTACCCAGTCTGGAAAATCGGCTCCCGCCTTCCTATTGTAATGGGAGTCAGTTTCACCTTTGTAACAGTACTCAGTACAGTTGCCGCCAATTACGGATATCCTGCAGTTGTGGGCGCAGTCATGATCGGCGGTATTATGGAAGGTACGCTGGGATTACTGGCAAAATACTGGAAAAAAATTATTTCTCCAATTGTTGCCGCATCCGTTGTAACTGCCATCGGATTCTCTCTTTTTACTGTTGGTACAAGATCTTTCGGCGGAGGATACTCTGACGACTTTGGGTCTGCCCAGAATCTCATTCTCGGAACCATTACGCTTCTGGTCTGCCTGATCTGGAACATAAAAGCAAAAGGATACTGGAAACAGCTTTCCGTTTTAGCAGGCCTGATCGTAGGCTATATCGTGGCTGTTTTTATGGGAAAAGTAGATCTCTCTGTTATCTTTTCCGGAGGAATCATTTCCTTCCCGAAAATCATGCCATATGCGCCTGAATTCAACCCCGGAGCTATTTTCTCTGTTGCAATCATTTTCCTTGTTTCCGCAGCAGAGACAATCGGCGATACTACAGCAATGGTTTCCGGCGGCCTGGACCGTGATATTACAACAGAAGAAATTTCAGGCTCCCTTGCCTGCGACGGTTATGCCTCTGTATTTTCTTCCTGTCTGGGATGCCCGCCGGTTACGTCCTTCTCTCAGAATGTAGGACTTATCAACATGACAAAGGTCGTAAACCGTTTCACCATCATGACCGGCGCCGTTTGCATGATCCTGGCCGGACTGCTTCCTCCTGTAGGAAACTTTTTTGCTTCCCTTCCGGATTCTGTTCTCGGCGGATGTACTATTATGATGTTTGGAACCATCCTGACTTCCGGAATCCAGATGATAGCAAAAGCAGGTTTTACCCAGAGGAATATTACCATCGCTGCTCTTTCTCTTTCCATAGGTATTGGATTTACCACAGCAAGCGAAATCGGTATCTGGCATATTTTCCCGGAAATACTTCAGTCTGTATTTTCCGCAAATGTAGTTGCTGTTGTATTTGTAATGGCAATTATATTAAACTTAATTCTCCCAAAAGATATGGAGATTAAACACATTCAGTAAAACAGTATACAGAGCTTATTAATTCCGGTACATATTGACCCCTCCATAAAAGAAAACCCGAAAATGCTGTACAGAAAATCTGTAAAACATTCTCGGGTTTCTTTTTTATAACTCCTTATCTGCAGATATTTGCTGATACAGCCGATACCCTTTCTTATTCTCCCGCTTTACAGCAAGCAGCATTTCATCTGCTTTCTGTGACAGCTCTTCATAAGTCACACCATGATCCGGAGCTACTGCAATTCCAAAAGAAGCAGAAACATTGATCACTACTCCGTCTTTTTCATAATTTCTGTCACATTCCTTTACAAGACGTTGAAATACATACTCCATTCTCTCAAATCCTCTTGTATTGGGAAGGAAAGCCAGAAATTCGTCCCCGCCAAATCTGCCTACAATGTCACCACTGCGGAACTGATTGGAAAAAATACCGGCCATTTCAACCAGTACCTCATTTCCATACTGATGCCCAAAGGTGTCATTAATAGCTTTAAAGTTATCATTAAGAACTTTGGGATCAAAGGCTATTTTTTCTGATTCAAGCGCGGCATCTCTATTATCTATGCACAACATATGATACCCATGTTTATATTTTTACCTAAGGGTATAAAAGCAGGCCTCCGAAGAGACTCATCTTTAATGGTCTCCATCTTGGCTGCCATTAACCATTAGGGCGCATCAGGAAAATGACCAGAGTCTCCCTGTACCACATTGATGCCATCGTCATTTAACTTCCGCTTGTAAGTAACACTGACGACATTGCCCACACAGCAGGTGGTTTATTTGTTTTTC
>NZ_HF999102.1:2377-5237 GCF_000433815.1 Blautia sp. CAG:257 | reverse complement strand
TTCGGAGAAATGATGCATAATAGCAGAAATGAATACAACAGGTGTAAGGGAGTAGCTGACACCGTAAAGGCGTAACAGAATCAACATCATGGCCGGGAGACCTGGTTTTGTTTGAAACAGCGAGACTTATCTTTGGGAGGAATCCTGAGATAAGTCTTTTTGTTTTTGAAAATGCAGAATCCGGGTATAATGAAAGGCAGGAGAAGTGTCAGAAAGGAGTGAACATCACACGCCGTATTCTTTGGCAGACCGGATAAAATTTTATTTGGAAATGCCCTCAGAAATAAAACAAAAGCGTGCAGAAACTCAAACATGCTGCACAGAAATGGAGGCAATATGAAAGAATATCTGTCAAGCTGTGAGGAAGTTTTAAAAGAACAGAATTCTTCCGAACAGGGACTGTCAACAGGTGAAGCACAGCAGAGACTGTCCAGATTCGGAAAGAATGAACTGGAAAAAGGGAAAAAGACTTCTCTTTTAAAGAGATTTTTAGGGGAACTTGCAGACCCGATGATCATTATCCTGATCGTGGCTGCGGCAATTTCCGGAATCACAGCTTTTTATGAAGGCGAGTCTTTTGCTGACGTTATTATTATTCTTGCAGTTGTAATTATTAATGCAGTACTGGGAGTTGTTCAGGAAAGTAAGGCAGAAGCCGCAATTGAGGCTTTGCAGGAAATCGCAGCCGCTACCAGCAAGGTGCTCCGTGACGGAAAGGTAGTGACACTGAAAAGTGACGAGCTTGTTCCCGGAGACGTGGTGCTTCTGGAAGCAGGAGATGCAGTTCCGGCTGACGGACGTATCATTGAAGCTGCCAGTCTGAAAATTGAGGAAGCTGCTCTCACAGGAGAATCAGTTCCGGCAAATAAAATCACAGATCTTCTTCAGCTTGGAGGAGAGAAGGACGTTCCCCTGGGAGATCGTAAAAATATGGCCTACATGGGTTCTACAGTTGTTTACGGACGCGGCAAGGTTGTCATTACCGGAACCGGTATGAACACAGAAATGGGTAAAATTGCTCAGGCTCTTTCTCAGGCAAAAGACGATGCAACGCCTCTTCAGATCAAACTGAACCAGCTGAGTAAGATCCTTACCCTTCTTGTTATCGGTATCTGCGCAGTGATTTTTGCAGTAGGACTGTTCCGTTCAGGAATCAGCGGCGATACCATCCTCAGCACCTTTATGGTTGCAGTATCTCTTGCAGTTGCGGCTATTCCGGAAGGTCTGGCAGCGGTTGTGACCATTGTACTTTCCATTGGCGTGACAAATATGTCCAAACGCAACGCCATCATCCGTAAGCTGACTGCAGTGGAAACTCTTGGATGTACACAGATCATCTGCTCTGATAAAACAGGTACATTAACCCAGAACAAAATGACAGTTGTGGAGCATGTGGCTGACAATGAGCAGAATTTGGAGATCGCAATGGCTCTCTGTTCAGATGCAGAATACGATGCAGAAGCGGGAGAGGCAGTTGGAGAGCCTACCGAATGTGCTCTTGTAAACGATGCGGCTAAAAACGGTCTGCCAAAGACACAGTTAAAAGAAGAATACGTACGTGTGGGAGAAGCTCCTTTTGATTCCATGCGTAAAATGATGTCCACCGTTCACAAAACAAAAGAAAACCAGATCATCCAGTTTACCAAGGGTGCTCCGGACGAGGTACTGAAATGCTGTACCCATGCAATTATAAACGGCGCAAAGGTTCCTATGACAGAAGAGATCAGAGCATCTATTCTGAAAAGTAACAAAGCAATGGCTGACAGAGCTCTTCGTGTTCTCTGCGGCGCATGCCGTGAATGGGACAAAATGCCGGAGAGTACAGAGCCTGCATTTCTGGAACAGGAACTTACCTATCTGGGACTTTCCGGAATGATCGATCCGGTCCGTCCGGAGGTTAAGGCTGCAATCGTAGAGTGCCGTGAAGCGGGAATCCGTCCTATTATGATCACCGGAGATCATAAGGATACCGCAGTTGCCATCGGTATGGAGCTTGGAATCCTTTCCGATCCCTCTCAGGCTATCACAGGCGCACAGCTTAATGAGATCAGCGATGAGGATTTCCAGAACAGAATCGAAGAGTTTTCTGTATATGCCCGAGTTCAGCCGGAGCATAAAGTACGTATTGTAAATGCATGGAAAAAGAAAGGCATGATCACAGCCATGACCGGTGACGGCGTTAATGACGCTCCGTCCATTAAGAGCGCTGACATTGGCGTGGGCATGGGAATCACCGGAACAGACGTAACCAAAAACGTAGCTGATATGGTACTGGCAGACGATAACTTTGCAACCATCGTATCCGCAGTAGAAGAGGGACGCCGTATTTATGCAAACATCCGTAAGGCAATCCAGTTCCTGCTTGCCTCCAACCTGGCAGAGGTTCTGGCAATCTTCTTCTCTACAATGATCGGATTTACTATACTGAAACCGGTACATCTTCTCTGGATCAACCTGATCACAGACTGTTTCCCTGCTCTGGCTCTCGGACTTGAAAAGAGCGAAGCAGACATTATGAAGAAAAAGCCTCGTGATCCGAAAGAAGGTATTTTTGCCGGAGGAATGGGATTTGATGTATTTTTCCAGGGCGCCGTTGTAACTGTTCTTGTTATGATCTCTTATCTGGTAGGTCACAGAATTGAATCCGGCGCATGGGAATTTGTAAACAGTGCAGACGGAACAACCATGGCATTCCTTACCCTTTCCATGGTGGAAATTTTCCATTCTCTTAACATGAGAAGCCGCCGGGGATCTATCTTTAAACTGAACAGCCATAACAAATTCCTGTATGGAGCAATGGTTGTTTCCCTGATCCTGACAACAGTTGTAATCGAGGTTCCGTTTATTGCAAAAGCATTCC
>NZ_HF999102.1:2067-2209 GCF_000433815.1 Blautia sp. CAG:257 | reverse complement strand
GGCATAAAACACTTCTAAAAGAACGATCAGGCGGAAAAACTGAAAAACAGAGTATCAGATAAACACGGAAATGAAAAGAGAGCAGAAGTTCTCCGGACATTTCCGTGTTTTTTCTTAAAAATTTTTGAATGTGATGATATGC
>NZ_HF999102.1:0-1941 GCF_000433815.1 Blautia sp. CAG:257 | reverse complement strand
TTTGTCCATAATATTGAAAATCAGGAAATACTATGTTATGATAGCACAGTAAATTGATGACGAGGAATAAAATATTCCGTAGTATGAATAGTAGAGGAGTATGAAAAATGTGTGGAATTGTAGGATTTACAGGGAAACATCAGGCTGCGCCAATCCTTTTGGACGGACTTTCCAGGCTGGAATATCGTGGCTATGATTCGGCAGGAATCGCCATCCGGGACGGAGAAAAAGAAACAGAAGTCATCAAAGCAAAAGGCAGGCTGAAGATTCTGGCAGAAAAAACGGATCATGGAGCGTCGGTTCCGGGAACCTGCGGAATCGGGCATACCCGTTGGGCAACTCATGGAGAGCCCTCAACTGCAAATGCCCATCCCCATAGAAGTGATGACGGAAATGTAACAGCGGTTCATAATGGGATTATTGAAAATTACCAGGAATTAAAGGAAAAACTTCTCCGCAAGGGCTATGTGTTTCATTCCTCCACAGACACAGAGGTTGCAGTGAAGCTTGTGGATTATTATTACAAAAAATATGAAGGAACTCCGGTAGACGCGATTAATCATGCAATGGTGCGCATCAGAGGTTCCTATGCACTTGCGCTTATGTTTAAGGACTATCCTGAGGAAATTTTTGCAGCCCGCAAAGACAGTCCCATGATACTGGGAACTGAAAACGGCGAGTCCTATATTGCCTCAGATGTTCCGGCAATTCTGAAGTATACAAGAAATGTTTATTATATTGGAAATATGGAGATGGCCCGGGTAAAAAAAGGTGAGATCACCTTTTATAATCTGGACGGGGAAGAAATCGAAAAGCAGCCCAGGGTCATCGAGTGGGATGCAGAGGCGGCAGAAAAAGCAGGCTATGAGCATTTTATGATGAAAGAGATCCATGAACAGCCAAAAGCGGTTGAAGATACCCTTAATTCTGTTTTGCAGGATGGTTCTTTAAATCTTGAAGAAATGGGATTTACAGAGGAGATCATCAATAATATTTCCTGTATTTATATAGTGGCCTGCGGTTCAGCCTGGCATGTGGGAATGACAGCTCAGTACGTCATTGAGGATATGGCAGGAATCCCGGTGCGGGTGGAGGTGGCATCAGAATTCCGATACCGTAAGCCTCTCCTTGATAAAAACGGCCTTGTGATCATTATCAGCCAGTCAGGAGAGACAGCAGACAGCTTGGCGGCCCTTCGTGAGGCAAAGGAAAAAGGTGTGCGTACTCTGGCTGTTGTAAATGTAGTAGGCTCCTCCATTGCGCGAGAAGCAGACCATGTGTTTTACACTCTGGCAGGACCGGAAATTTCAGTTGCCACAACAAAGGCCTACAGCACACAGCTTATGGCATCCTATATTCTGGCAATTCAGTTTGCCTTTGCAAAAAAACATATTACAGAAGAACAGTACAAAGATTATATCCAGGAGCTTAAAACAATTCCCGGAAAAATAAAAAGAATACTGGAGGACAAAGAACGGCTTCAGTGGTTTGCCGCAAAACAGGTAAATGCCAGGGATGTTTTCTTTATTGGAAGAGGCATTGATTATGCGGTCAGTCTTGAGGGCAGTCTGAAAATGAAAGAAATCAGTTATATTCATTCAGAGGCATATCCGGCAGGAGAACTGAAGCATGGAACCATCTCCCTGATTGAGAACGGAACACTGGTGATCGGTGTACTGACCCAGCCGGAGCTTTTTGAAAAAACAGTCAGCAATATGGTGGAGTGCAAAAGCCGCGGAGCATATCTGATGGGACTGACAGGATTTGGAAACTATAATATAGAAGATACTGTGGATTTTACAGTCTATATACCGGGAACAGACCCGCATTTTACAGCCTCACTTGCTGTGGTACCCCTGCAGCTGCTCGGGTATTATGTCAGTGTGGCCAGAGGACTGGATGTAGATAAGCCGAGGAATCTGGCGAAAAGTGTAACGGTGG
>NZ_HF999101.1:385-659 GCF_000433815.1 Blautia sp. CAG:257 | reverse complement strand
GGGCAAGATTGTGCAAGGATTTCAGTGCAAAAAGCAGTCTGGTTCTTTTCATATATTCGCATCCCAGCCGTACTACTTCTTCAAAGTTTTTTCCTTCTCTGTCCAGCTCTGTCAGCTTTTCCATAAGAAGTCTCAACTCCGTTCCTGCGCTCAGTGTATCAAAAACATGGATCCTGGCTTCCGGATGTGACTGCTGATACATCTCCTTTGCCACCAGCGCTGAATTATAAGTTCCGGAAAGAGTACTTGTCATTGTTCCCACATAAATAACATC
>NZ_HF999101.1:0-209 GCF_000433815.1 Blautia sp. CAG:257 | reverse complement strand
AAGCGGAACCGCTACAAAATCCACGCCTTCCATCTGAAGCATATCACTGCAGGAATCCGCAATAAATCTTGTCATTGTACCATTTCTCCTGATTCTGTATTTTTGTCAATACCTGTCATTGTATTCTATCTCGGTACATGATACAATTTACAAAATGTTTCTTTCTGTAAGGAAATCATCGGATAAACTATAAATAAACAAATTTGAAA
>NZ_HF999100.1:3575-3861 GCF_000433815.1 Blautia sp. CAG:257 | reverse complement strand
CTTGTCAAATTCTTTATTTTTAATCATATCGCCTTTTACCATCCAGCTTCCGCCACAGCAGAGAATTTTGGAAAAACCAAGATACTCCTTCAGATTCTTTGTATTTATCCCGCCGGTAGGCATGAACTTCAGCATGGTATAAGGCGCTGCCATAGCTTTCAGCATAGCAAGTCCTCCGGCCTGCTCTGCCGGGAAGAATTTTACCACCTTCAGCCCACGTTTTACTGCCTGCGCCACCTCGGAAGGAGAAACGCATCCGGGAAAAACAGGAATATTTTTTTTCAGG
>NZ_HF999100.1:3100-3431 GCF_000433815.1 Blautia sp. CAG:257 | reverse complement strand
CCAACCAGCATTTCCGGATATTTTTCGCTCATAATACGAATAGACTCCTCTGCCGCCTCTGTACGAAAGGTCACCTCTGCACAGGGAAGACCGCCTTTTACCAGAGCATCTGCCAGGGGAGCCGCATCCTCTGCATCATTGAGAACTACTACGGGAACTACTGCATAATCATAAAACTGCTCTTCAAGTGTTTTCATTATTATCCATTCCTTTCTGTTATCTTTTTATATCAAAGCTCATATCCATCAGACTTCGGATAGTATCTGCATCATCGGTAATATTTCCATCTCCGTGAATGGTATGTTTGATGGCACTGCTGGCAACCGCAAAG
>NZ_HF999100.1:2685-2945 GCF_000433815.1 Blautia sp. CAG:257 | reverse complement strand
CCCTGATACCACATATAGGCCTTTAAGCTGTTTTCGCTTCCGTTATGGGCATAACGCACATGTCGGGCAATGCATTTCAGGTTGGGATATCTGCGGACAAATTCCTCAAACACCCTCTCCTGCTGTTCAAAATCCGGCTGCATGGGCAAACCGTCTTTCACATCCCCCAGACTGTGATCCTTTTCATCTTTCCAGAGATGATAGGGTTCAATTCCCAGAAGCACATCCACATAAGGCAGGCACCGGGTACAGAAATCCCT
>NZ_HF999100.1:2291-2576 GCF_000433815.1 Blautia sp. CAG:257 | reverse complement strand
AATTTTCAGACAGGTAAGGATCATTTCCCGGCAGCTTTTGCCAAGAGCCGGAGTAATCCCGCTTAAATGCAGCCATGTATACCCTTCCAGAAGTCTTTCAAAATCATAATGACTGAAATCATATTCTGTAATGGCACTGTGCTTTCTGTCGTAGGTAACCTTGCTTGCCCGGATCCCGTACCCGGTTTCCAGGTAATAGCAGCCCATACGGTGAGTGGGCGTCTCCTCAGGTGTACTGAAGATCACCGGAGCACAGTGCACATCATTGCTTCTCAGCATCCGGAC
>NZ_HF999100.1:0-2222 GCF_000433815.1 Blautia sp. CAG:257 | reverse complement strand
GGGACAACTGTAAAAAAGGTGCTGTCTATGCCAAGATTCGCAAGCGCCAGCGCAATGTTTGCTTCACTTCCGCCGTAGCTTGCCTCAAAACTGGAGGCCATTCGGATTTTTTCATGGTTGGGAGGGGTCAGGCGAAGCATGATCTCTCCTATGGTAATGAATATGTGCGTATTTTGACCAGAATCTTTTACTCCCATAATTGCCTCCTGTAAATATCTATTCCAGATAAGCGCCCTTCATGGGGCTTACCGCATGCTGACTGAATAAACGAAGCACGCCTTTTTTGTATTTCGGCTCACGGGGCTGCCAGTTTTTGCGGCGTTCTTCCAGAATCTCATCAATTTCTTCCATAGATCTGCGCTGACCTTTGACTCCGATAATGTTCAGCTTACGGGCCGGAACATCAATCTCGATCAGATCTCCTTCCTCTACCAGAGCAATGGGACCGCCTTCAACAGCCTCAGGGCTGCAGTGTCCAATAACCGGTCCTGTGGATGCCCCGGAAAAGCGTCCGTCTGTGATCAGGGCAAGGCTTCTTCCAAGTTCTTTATCGCTGCTGATTGCCTCAGAGGTATAAAACATCTCCGGCATTCCGCTTCCTTTCGGACCCTCGTAGCGGATAAATACTGCATCGCCTTTCTGTACCCTGTGATGAAGCACTGCATCCAAACACTCTTCCTCACTGTCAAAGGGTCTTGCGTTCAGAACTGCCCGGAACATTTCCTTTGGACATGCAGTGTGCTTGATCACTGCTCCCTCCGGAGCCAGATTTCCTCTGAGAACGGCAATGCTTCCGTCCGTTCCGATGGCATTGTCATAAGAACGGATAATATCCTCTCTGGTAAGATTTACATTGTAGCGTCTGTTAAATTCCTGAAGCCATTTCTCACATTTTTCATAGAAACCGTTTCTTCGGAGTTCCTCCAGGTTTTCACCAAGGGTTTTGCCTGTAACAGTCATAACGTCCAGATGCAGATGCTCCTTAATTTCTTCCATAATTGCAGGAACACCTCCTGCATAGTAGAAGCACTCTGCCGGCCACCGACCGGCCGGACGTACATCCAGAAGATAACGGGCATTTCTGTGCAGCCGATCAAAGGTATCTCCTGTGATCTCAATGCCAAACTCATGAGCAATGGCCGGAATATGAAGAAGGCAGTTGGTGCTTCCGGATACAGCCGCATGAACCAGAATGGCATTTTCAAAACTTTTTTCTGTGACGATCTCGCTTGGACGCATCCCCGGCATAGTTGCAAGCTTTACTGCCTGCTCTCCTGCCTGCCTTGCATATTCCAGAAGATCAGGACTTGTTGCAGGCATCAGAGCACTTCCCGGAAGAGCAAGTCCCAGAGCCTCTGCCATAATCTGCATGGTGGACGCAGTTCCGATAAAGGAACATGCGCCGCAGCTTGGACAGGCGTTGCACTTGGCCCACTCCAGCTTTTCCTCATCAATTTCTCCCCGTTCATATTTTGCGCTGTACATGCCAAGCTGCTCCAGAGTAAGCATCTCCGGTCCGGCATTCATGGTTCCGCCCGGAACCACTACCGACGGTACATCTGCTCTTGCCAGACCCATCAGATTTCCCGGCATCCCCTTGTCACAGCTTGCCAGATAAACGCCTGCATCGAAAGGAGTTGCATTCGCATGAATTTCAATCATATTGGCGATCATTTCCCGACTTGCCAGACTATAATTGATTCCGTCTGTTCCCTGGCTTTCTCCGTCGCAGATATCAGTACAGAAATAACGTGCGCCATGACCTCCGGCCTTTTCAATTCCTTTACGGACTTCCTCCACCAGAATATTCAGATGTCCGCTTCCCGGATGGCTGTCTCCAAAAGTACTTTCAATAATCACCTGGGGCTTGGAAAGATCTTCCGGCTTCCAGCCTGTTCCAATACGAAGAGGATCCAGCTCAGGAGCTATTTTTCTCATTTCCTGACTTACTAATTTCATCACAATCTTCCTTTCTTTTTCCCTGACAGAAAATCTGTGTTCAAACAGTTTCCGTCACTTTATTATGCAAACATAGAAATAATCAGCGCTACGATAAATCCGGTCACACCTACCAAGGTTTCCATAATAGTCCATGTTTTCAGGGTTGTCTTTTCATCCATTCCCACCAGCGATTTTACCAGCCAGAAACCGGAATCATTAAAGTGGGAGCAGACAGTTGCACCGCCTGCTACTGCCGCTGTAGTACATGCAAGATACAGCGG
>NZ_HF999099.1:26902-27050 GCF_000433815.1 Blautia sp. CAG:257 | reverse complement strand
GCTACTAATCGGTCGAGGGCTTGACCAAAAAGTGAGAAAGCGGTCAAGACAGGAAAGAAACAGGATGGAACAAGCTTGCTTGTGAAGGAGTGGTTCTTAACTGGATTGGACATTTGCGAAGCAAAAGGCACCGAATGACGAAGTCATG
>NZ_HF999099.1:0-26795 GCF_000433815.1 Blautia sp. CAG:257 | reverse complement strand
ACTTAACCAGTACTGAACAGAGGTACTGGTTTTTTTGTATTTAAAAATATTTAAGCATATGGATATGATATTTTAGCATGATTGCAATTACCGAACATATGTGCTACAATACAAAAACAGGATATAAGAGATACTGTGAAAGTATATTTTCGCATTTATTTTAACAGTTGTATAACATCAATGGGAATATGTGCAGTTAAAGTTTTCGTATGGAGGAAATTATGCCGCTTCAGTTTATTATTGGAAATTCCGGTTCCGGAAAGTCATATACAGTTTTTCAAAGCGTGATTCAGGAAGCCAGAGAGCATCCGGAACAGCTTTTTTATGTGATCGTGCCGGAACAGTTTACCATGCAGACGCAAAAAACACTGGTAGAAATGCATCCGGATGGAGGAATCCTGAATATTGACGTACTCAGCTTTGAACGCCTTGCCTTTCGTGTTTTTGAGGAGGTAGGCGGAGATACCAGAAAGATTCTGGAAGAGACAGGGAAAAATATGGTTCTTCAGAAGCTGGTCCAGAAGCATCAGAAAGATCTGGTTTATCTGAAAAATCAGATGAAAAAGCCCGGATATCTGGACGAGGTAAAATCTCTGATTTCTGAATTTATGCAGTATGAGGTAGGAGAGCAGGAACTGGAAAGAATGAAGGAGGACGCTTCTGACAGAGCTCTTCTTCAGATGAAGCTTCAGGATGTGACAGTTCTTTATCAGGCATTTCGGGATTATCTGAGAGAACATTACATGACACCGGAAGAAGTGCTGGAGGTTCTGGCAAAAGAGATTGTTTTTTCTGAGAAGCTTCGAGGCAGCGTGCTTGTTCTGGATGGCTTTACTGGTTTTACTCCTGTGCAGATGAAGGTGGTAAAAGAGCTTCTGGCTGTGTGCAGTAAAGTTTTGGTGACTGTGACTATGGATGTACAGGAACCTTTTATGGGAAAAGAAAAATCCCACCAGCTTTTTTACATGAGCCACAAAATGATACGGGGACTTTGTGAGCTTACAAAAGAAACAGAAGAGCCTGTGTGGATAAAAGCCGGTGAAAAGTCACGGTTTGCCCATTCTCCTGCTCTTTCTTTTATGGAAAAAAATCTGTTCCGGTATCGCAGACAGGTTTATAAACAGGAACAAAAGGAAATCAGTATTTTTTCTGCGGGAACTCCGCTGAAGGAAATGGAAGAAACTGCAAGAAGGATTCTTCGCCTTGTACGAAAAGAGGGGTACAGGTTTGGAGAAATTGCTGTGATCACAGGCAATCTGGAGGAATATGGAAATCTGGCCAGACAGGCCTTTGATAATAGTGGAATTCCCTGTTTTATTGATGAGAAGCACTCCATTCTTATGAATCCTTTTGTAGAGTATGTAAGGGCAGCTCTGGAAATGGCAGCGCAGGGATTTTCCTATGAAAGTGTGTTCCGGTATCTGCGATGCGGAATGTCGGATATCACACGACAGGAAACAGACTGGCTGGAAAACTATGTGGTAGCCCTTGGAATCCGGGGATTCAAAAAATGGAAGGAAAAGTGGGTGCGGATTTATCGGGGAATGAAAGAGGAATCTATTTTGGAGCTGAATGAGATCCGTGAGCGTTTTGTCCGGGAAACAGAAGAGCTTGCCCGGGGATTTTCCGGAAAAAAGAAAACAGTAAAAGAATATTGCGGATTTCTTTATGAGTTTATTGTAAGAAGCCGTATCCAGGAAAAACTTTATGAGCAGGAAGAGGTATTTTGCCGGAAGGGTGATCGGGCAATGGAAAAGGAATATGCTCAGATTTACGGGATCGTCATGGAGCTTCTTGATAAAATGACGGAAATTCTGGGGGAGGAAACAGTATCCCCGGAGGAATTCCGGCAGATTCTGGAAACGGGAATGAGCCAGGCAAAAGTAGCTTTGATTCCTCCGGGACTGGATCAGGTTCTTGTGGGAGATATGGAGAGAACCCGTCTGAAGGATGCTCGCGCCTTATTTTTTGTAGGCGTGAATGAAGGAAATATTCCAAAGAACACAGAGTCCGGAGGAATCCTCACAGAGCTGGACAGGGAATTTTTTGCGGACCAGGGAGTGGAACTGGCTCCCGGACCAAAGGAACTGATGAATATCCAGAGATTTTATTTATATCTGAATCTTACCAAGCCGTCAGAACACCTTTGCCTCTCCTTTGCAAATTCAAACATGAAGGGCGAGGCAGTAAGCCCGGCCTATCTGATCCATACAGTCAGACGGCTTTATCCGCAGCTGCACCCGGAGCGGGCAGAGGAGCCGGAAAGCTTTCTGGAGCTTCTGGAAACACCTTCTACAGGCATGGATTATTTTCTGGAAATCCTTGGAAGCCATACGGATAAATATGAGGAACCGTTGTTTCAGGAACTGTACAGCTGGTATCTGAGAAGTCCGGAATATCAGGAGCTTACAAAAAAGCTGACAGATGCGGCATTTATGAGAAAGCCTGCAGACAGAATCAGCGCCAGTGTTGCCAGGGCTCTTTACGGGGAGGTATCGCCGAACAGCGCCACCAGACTGGAGCGCTTTGCAGCCTGTGCCTTTGCCCATTTTTTAAGGTATGGTCTTGAGATCACGGAGCGGGCAGAATATGAGTTTCGCGCAATGGATATGGGCAATGTAATTCATCAGGCACTGGAGAAATTTGCCGCAGAGCTCCAGCGAAAGGGACTGAGGTGGAGCGAGCTTGATGAGGAGGAAAGAAACAGCATTGTGGAAGAATGTCTGAACCAGGTAGCGGCAGATTATGGAAACACAATATTAAAAAGCAGCGCCAGAAACCAGTATATGATAGAGAGAACCTCCCGTATTCTGAAGCGTACTGTATGGGCGCTTCAGGAGCAGCTTCGCCAGGGAGAATTTCTGCCCGAAGGTTTTGAGGTTTCCATAGGAGGGGGAAGGATTGACCGTCTTGATGTGCTGAAAGAGGACAAAAAGGTCTATGTAAAAATCATAGATTATAAGTCGGGGAACACTTCCTTTGACCTGGTCAGCCTGTATCATGGTCTTCAGCTTCAGCTTGTGGTATATATGGACGCTGCTCTGGATGCAGAACAGAGAAAGCACCCGGACTGTGACATACAGCCGGCAGGAATTTTTTATTACAATGTGAAAGATCCCATGATCCAGGAAAATATTCAGGCTGATATGGACAGCATCCAGCCGGGGCTTCTGAAAGAACTGAAAATGAACGGACTTGTGGCTGCAAATTCTGAGGTGATCCAGAAAATGGACAGAAGTCTGGTTTCTCTGCCGGTAACCTATAATAAGGACGGTTCCTTCCGAAAAGGTTCCTCTGTTGCCACAAGGGAGCAGTTCCGTCTTCTGAATGAATATGTAAAAAGAAAAATTTCAGATATCCGTGGAGAGATTCTTTCCGGAGATACGGAGATATCGCCCTATGAGCTGGGAAAAAGAACGGCCTGTACCTACTGCTCCTATCAGGGCGTCTGCGGATTTGACCGGAAAATCCCAGGCTATGAGTACAGACGGCTGAAACAGTTTTCGGATCAGGAAATATGGAATCATCTGGAAGAGGAGGAACGCTGATATGGCAGTGACATGGACGGAAGAACAGCAGAAAGTAATTTCCCTGAGAAACAGAAATATTCTGGTTTCCGCAGCCGCAGGCTCTGGTAAAACAGCAGTGCTTGTACAGCGTATTCTCAGTAAGATTCTGGATAAAGAGCATCCGGTGGATATTGACAGGCTTCTGATCATGACTTTTACAAGGGCGGCGGCCGGGGAAATGAAGGAGCGTATTTCTGCGGCTCTGGAACAGGCGCTTTTTGAGGAACCGGACAACGAGCATCTTCAGAGGCAGATGACTCTGATACACACAGCCCAGATCACTACTATTGACAGCTTCTGCTCCTATATTATCAAAAATTATTTTCATATGATCGGACTGGATCCCGGATATCGCACAGCAGATGAGGGCGAGCTGAAGCTTTTAAGAGAAGAGGTCATTGAGGAGCTTCTGGAAGAAGCCTATGAGCAGAGAGATGAAGCGTTTCTGGAACTGGTGGAATGTTATTCTCCCGGAAAAACAGATGAGGGACTGAAGGAGCTGATACAAAAGGTTTATGAAGCCTCTGTCAGCCATCCGTTTCCGGAAAAATGGCTTCAGCAGTGTTTGGAAGTTTACAGGGTGGACAGCAAAGAGGAACTGCGAAAGACCCGGTGGATCAGTCTTTTGTGGGAAGAAACAGGAGAACGTCTGGAAGAAGCAGAACGGCTTGCAGACCAGGCAAGGGCAGTCTGTGAATCGCCGGAGGGTCCCTGGCAGTATGAGGCGGCTCTGGACAGTGATCTTCTGTTGATTGGACAGATAAAGCAGGCTGCAGAACAAAAGGACTATGACAAAACTGCAGAGCTTTTGAAAAAGCCCTCTTTTGCGCGGCTTTCTGCAAAAAAGATTCCTGAACAGGATGAGGATAAAAAAACTCAGGCAAAAACCTTCAGAGAGGAAGAAAAAGATATTATCAAAGAGCTTTCTGCCAGATATTTCTGCTGGAGTGAGGATGAATTACTGGAGCTTCTTTACTGCTGCAGGAGCCCGGTGGAGAACCTTGTAAAGCTTACCTGTGGGTTTCAGGAAAAATTTTCTCAGAAAAAGCGGGAAAAAAATATTCTGGACTTTACAGACATGGAGCATTTTGCACTTAACATTCTCATGGATGAGGAGGGAAATCCAAGCCAGGCAGCCAGGGAGCTTTCGGAAAAATATGAGGAGGTCATGGTTGATGAATATCAGGACAGCAATCTTGTCCAGGAGATGATCACCTCCATGGTTTCCGGATGGTCTCAGGACAGAAAAAATATTTTTATGGTAGGAGATGTGAAGCAGAGTATTTACCGTTTCCGACTGGCAAGACCTGAGCTTTTTATGGAAAAGTATAAGACCTATTCCACAGAAGACAGCCGGGAACAGAAAATTGAGCTTCACAAAAATTTCCGCAGCCGCGCTCAGGTACTGGAAAGTGTGAATTATATTTTCCGCAGGATCATGGGAGAAGATCTGGGAGGCATTACCTATGATGACAACAACGCTCTTTATCCCGGAGCGGATTTCCCTGAGGGTGGAGAGTTTCTGAAAACGGAAGTGCTTCTGGTGGAAAAAGACAGTGAAGAGCTTCAGGATGAAGATTCCGGGCAGACGCCGCAGGAGCTGGAAGCCCTTGCCATTGCCGCAGAAATAAACAGAATTACAAGAAGGGAGCAGATTCTTGACAAAGAAATCGGAACATACAGACCTTTGGAGTATGGAGATATTGTGATCCTGCTCCGCTCAGCCTACGGATGGGCAGATACCTTCCGGGAAGTGCTGGAATCAAATGGGATTCCCGCGTATACCGCATCCAGAACCGGGTATTTTTCTGCGCAGGAGGTAGTAACTCTTTTGAACTATCTGAGAGTCTGTGACAATCCTCTGCAGGATATTCCTCTTACAGGTGTGCTGCATTCTCCGCTGGTGGGATGTACAGCTCAGGATCTGTCTCTGATCCGTCTGGAAAGTCCGGAGGGGCTTTTGTATGAAAGTCTCTGTGCTTTTATTGAAAAAGAAGCCGGGGAAGAAGGGGAAACTGAAAACAGAGAAGAGCAGGAAAAAAGGAGGCTCAGGGACAGGCTGAAAAAATTTTACAGTCAGCTTCAGGAAGTTCGCCATATGGCAGCCTATACTCCGGTTCACCAGCTGATTCTGTATATTCTGAAAGTGACAGGCTACGAAACGTATGTAAGAGCTCTTCCCGGCGGAAATCAGAGAGGAGCCAACCTTCGGATGCTGGTGGAAAAAGCAATGGATTATGAAAAAACCAGCTACAGGGGACTGTTTAATTTTGTCAGATATATTGAGAGCCTTCAGAAATATGAGGTGGATTTTGGCGAAGTGAATGTGATAGACGCCGGCAGCAGAGCAGTACAGATCATGACGGTTCATAAAAGCAAGGGACTGGAATTTCCTGTGGTGTTTGCTGCGGGAATGGGAAAACAGTTTAATTTCCAGGATATAAACGCCCGGCTTCTGATCCATCCGGAGCTGGGATTTGGAGCTGATGCCATACTTCCGGAAAAAAGGCTGATCGCGCCTACTCTTCACAAACAGATTATCCGCAGAGAACTGAAAAGAGAAAGTCTGGGCGAAGAACTGAGAGTTCTCTATGTTGCCCTTACCCGCGCAAAAGAAAAGCTTTATATTACAGGCACCATAGCAAAGCTGGAAGAAACTCTGGCGCGGATTTCCTATGGAAAAAACAGAGAGGAAACGCTGCTGCCCGGAGGAATCCGTTGTGGGGCAAGGGATTTCTGGGATGTGATACTTCCCGCTCTTGCAGGCCACAGTGCAATGAGAACGCTTTATCTGGATTATGGGATTCCGGCAGGAAGTATACAGGAGTGCAGAGATGAAAATGCAGAGTTCAAAATAAGAAAGGTTACGGCGGCAGACCTTATTCAGGGCCAGATTGTGGATATGACAGATTTTCAGATCCGTGAGCAGGTAATAAAAAACTGGGATTGTGAAAAAGTGTATGATCAGGAAATACGGCAGGCGCTTGAAGAACGGTTCGAGTTTCAGTATCCCTGTGATTATCTGGCAGAGATGCCTGTAAAAGTAAGTGTATCTGAGCTGAAAAAAAGAAGCTGGCAGGATGAAGAGCAGGAAGAGACTGTATTTTTCCAGAAAGAATTTGTGCCGCTGGTTCCGCGGTTTGCAGCAGAAGATCAGACTGTCCGGGGAGCGGCTAAGGGAACTGCCTATCATCAGGTTATGGAATGTCTGGATTATACAGGAGACAATTCCTTTGAAGGAATTAAAAAACAGATCAGCCATCTGGAAGAAATGGGAAAAATGAGTAAGGAAGAAGCAGGATGTATTTATATTAAAGATATTCTGAGCTTCGTGCGCTCAGATCTGGGGCACAGAATGAAAAAAGCAGCTCAGGAACAAAAGCTTTTCCGTGAGCAGCCTTTTGTGATATCTGTGCAGGCCTCAGAATTGAATGATTCCTGGACAGGAGGTGAAAAAATTCTTGTTCAGGGTATCATTGATGCATATTTTGAAGAAGATGGCGAACTGATCCTTGTGGATTATAAGACAGACCGGATTCTTCCGGGCGAAGAAAAGCTGCTGGAAGAACGTTACCGTACACAGCTTGATGATTATGCTCAGGCGCTGGAAAGACTTTTGAAGAAAAAAGTAAAAGAAAAGATTATTTATTCCTTTAGCCTGCAAAAGGAAATCCCGGTAAAAGATCTTTCTTCCATTTCCTGACAAAAGAATAAAATCAAGTGATCCGCTATGAATATGACAGAAAATCCTCAGACAGAGTAAGCTCTGCCCGGGGATTTTTTTGATCAGACTCTCCAGCCTGCGGGATATTTATTTTTCAAAGTACCGTTTACCAGTTTGCCGAAGCCGAGAGGATAGCCCTCTGCGCAGAGAAGATGCCAGCCTTTTTTGCCACAGGCTTCTCCTTCTTCAATGAGAAGCGTTTCTCCTTTCAGATACCGGGTCAGACGGGAATCATTCAGAGGAAGAGAGATCACAGCCTTTACATCATTTTTATGAAGAGCCAGAGCAAAAGGCTGGGACGGCTCAAAGCGGTTCTTTTTCAGATCACCCAGATACAGGCCGTTGCGGAGAAAGGTAAGTCCTCGGAAACTGGTGTTTACAGGAGGGAGATAATAGACCTTGTCTCCTCTTGTCTCCACCCGGTTCCAGTCAAAGGCTTTTCCCCCCAATGTCCGTAATCCGATCTCATCAAGGAAAAGTTCCAGCCATTTTCTGGTATTGGCATCCGGGCGAGCAGAAGAAGGCTGCTGAACCATATCCGGCTGTCCCTGTTTTTTCATAAGAGCCAGGAAATGTCCTTCGCCGTTCATTTTGTGTGGGAAAATACGTACACATTTTCTGAGATTTTCATTTCCGTTTCCCCATTCCGGTACACCCGGAGAAAATCCCTCATATGCAGGAAGCTCCAGAAGCTCCATGTCATCTCTTTGTTCCAGAAGATAAGAAACAGTTCCCTCATCCTCTTCCGGCGCAAAGGTACAGGTGGAATACAGCAGAAGTCCTCCGGGACGGAGCATGTCTGCAGACTGAAGAATCAGTTCCCTTTGTATTCCGGACAATTCATGAGATTTTTCAGGAGTCCAGTCTTTTGCCAGAGCTTCTTCCTTTCGGAACATTCCCTCTCCGGAGCAGGGAGCATCCAGAAGGATTTTGTGGAAAAATTCCGGGAACTGTTCTGCAAGGCGGGCCGGCGTTTCATTTGTGACAAAACTGTTGGAAATGCCGAAAAGCTCCAGATTGCGAAGCAGCGCCCTGGCTCTTGAAGAACTGATATCATTGGCAATCAGAAGCCCCTGACCATTCAGAGCTGCGCCAAGAGCCGTGGCTTTTCCTCCGGGAGCAGCGCAGAGATCAAGAACAGATTCGCCTGGATTTACCGGAAGACAGGCGGCCGGAGTCATGGCGCTGGGCTCCTGAAGATAATAAAGCCCTGCCTGGTACAAAGGACATCTGGAAGGACGGATATCCTCAGAATAAAAGTATCCGTTCTCTGTCCATGGAATCCGCGTTACCGGAAACGGAACAAGATTTTCAAATTCTTCACAGGTGATTTTTGATGTATTGACACGAAGCCCGTAGGTACGGGGCTTTTTATAGCTTTCTAAAAATTCTTCATATTCGTCTCCAAGCATTTCCCTCATCCGGGCAAGAAAAGCCTGGGGAAGAACCTCAATTCTGGATAAATCTTCCATAAATAACCTCCTGGTGTGGATTACGTCATTTTGTATGTGAATCATGCCACAGTTCATCAGGCTTACAGCAGTGGACTGTGAACAGTTACTTAATCATATCATATATGGTGATTTTTGACATCTGTATTCCTGATTATAATTTTTGATCTTTTAAAAATCAAGTACGGATCAGGGATATCCTGGCAATGCTCAGGAGTTCAGTTACTGTGTACTTTGTTTCCGGTACTTTGGCCAAAATGCATTCCAAACTACTTTTGGTGATGGTATTTGCCAGCCTGTTTTTTTCTGCCAGTTGAATGGAAAAGATGTATAAGTGAGTGACTGGCAAAAGTACCAAATGTACATACAAGTTTATATGCAAAATATACATAAATCACAGATGTATCTAAAAAATACTTGACAAATATACGGGAGGAGGTATACAATATGCTCACAGTTAAACGTAACAAGTGATGCGCAGATGTACAAAACATACAAAAAACAACAATGCTATTGTACAGGATGTGACACAAAAACCGTACAAGTTACAGACGACTTGTACAGAAATGGACAGGGAGGAAAAGAAATGAACAGAAAGTTAGTCAGTACAGCACTTGCAGCAGCAATGGTATGTTCCATGGGAGCAGCTTCCGCTACCACAGTATCAGCAGAAGAGCAGAAAACAGTTGGTATCCTGATGCCGACTCAGTCATCAGAGAGATGGATCAATGATGGCGCGAACATGAAGAAACAGCTTGAAGAAAAAGGCTACAAGGTAGAGCTTCAGTACGCAGAAGACGATACGGCAATGCAGGTATCTCAGCTTGAGAACTATGTGGGCAAGGGCGTTGACTGTCTTGTTATTGCGGCAATTGACTCCGGTGTGCTTGTAAATGCAGAGGCACAGGCAAAAGAAGCAGGTATTCCTATTATTGCTTATGACCGTCTCCTTATGGATACTGATGCGGTTTCTTATTATGCAACCTTTGACAATAAAGGTGTTGGTACTGTTATTGGTAATTATATTAAGGATACCAAGGATCTGGACGCAGCCCGTGAAGCAGGAGAGTCCTATACAATCGAGTTCTTTATGGGATCACCGGATGACAACAATGCACTTTTCCTGTACAACGGTATTATGGAAGTTCTTCAGGAGTATCTGGATGATGGAACACTTGTATGTAAATCAGGCAGAACATCTTTTGAAGATACATGTATCCTCAGATGGTCTCAGGAAACAGCTCAGGCAAACTGTGAGAACATTCTGACAGCAAATTATGCAGATGAAGATCTTGATATTGCATGCTCCGCATTTGACGGATTTGCATATGGAATCAAAGCCGCTCTTCTGGGTGCAGGATACACAGAAGAAAACTGGCCGCTGATCACAGGACAGGATGCAGAAGTTATGGCTACCAAAAACATCATCGACGGAACACAGACAATGTCTATTTACAAAGATACCCGTCTCCTTGCTGAAAAAGCAGTTACTATGGTAGATGCTGTTCTGAAGGGCGAAGAGCCGGAAATCAACGATACTGAGCAGTATGATAACGGAAAAATGGTAGTTCCGACCTATATGTGCACACCGGTTGCAGTAGATCAGTCCAACTATAAAGAAGTTCTGATCGATGGCGGATACTATACAGAAGATCAGTTAAAATAATGAGTTAAGCTGAATGTGAAACTGAGAGAGGCGGCGGAAGAATCTGCCGTCTCTTTTCATAAAAAGCAGAAAAGGAGAGAGGGAAAGACATGTCTGAAGTTATTTTGGAAATGAAACACATAACAAAAGCATTTTCCGGTGTAAAAGCTCTGGACGATGTAAACCTTCAGGTCAAGAAGGGAGAAATTCATGCGTTATGTGGTGAGAACGGAGCCGGCAAATCGACCCTGATGAATGTTCTTTCCGGCGTATATCCTTATGGTTCATACGAGGGAGACATTATTTACAAAGGCGAGACCTGTAAGTTCCACAAGATCAAGGACAGTGAGAATAAGGGAATTGTTATTATTCATCAGGAACTTGCGTTAAGCCCATACTTATCTATAGCGGAAAATGTTTTTATGGGAAACGAACGTGTTTCCATGAAAGGCGTGATCGACTGGACAAAGACCAGAGGAGAGGCAAAGGAGGCCCTGGCTCATGTGGGCCTGGAAAATGAAAACCTCAATGCCCCGGTGAATACTCTGGGCGTAGGAAAGCAGCAGCTGATCGAGATTGCCAAGGCAATGGCAAAAAATGTTGATCTTCTGATATTGGACGAGCCTACAGCAGCTCTTAATGATGAAGAATCCGCACAGCTTCTGGAAATTATGCTGGAGCTGAAGAAAAAAGGCGTTACCTGTATTATTATTTCCCATAAGCTGAATGAGATCAGCTACGTTGCAGATGCCATTACGATCATTCGAGACGGAAAGACTATTGAAACCCTGAAAAAGGGTGTGGACGAGTGGACAGAGGACAGGATCATTAAGGGAATGGTCGGACGTGAGATGAATAACCGCTATCCGGTTCGTGATAATTGTCCTGTCGGTGATGTGGTCCTTGAGGTGAAAAACTGGAATGCCTATCATCCGGAAATCCCGGAGATGCAGATCCTCAAAAATATCAATATCAAAGTCCGGGCAGGCGAGGTAGTGGGACTTGCAGGACTGATGGGAGCAGGGCGAACAGAATTTGCCATGAGTTTATTCGGTCATTCCTATGGTCAGAAAATTTCCGGAGAAGTATATATGCACGGAAAAAAGGTCAGTACAAAAACAGTGAAGGATGCCATCAATAATAAGATCGCGTATACTTCAGAGGACCGGAAAACTTACGGACTGGTACTGATCGACGATATCAAAACAAACATGACTATGGCCGCATTACGCAATTACTATTCCAACGGAGCCATTGTCAATGAACGGAAGGAAAATCTGGAAGCAGAGGAATACAAGAAAAAAATCAATGTAAAAGCAACTTCTATTCATCAGACAGTGGGTTCTCTGTCAGGAGGAAATCAGCAGAAGGTTGTTCTGGCAAAATGGATGATGACGCAGCCGGATGTTCTGATCCTGGACGAGCCGACCCGAGGCATTGATGTGGGCGCAAAATATGAAATTTACTGCGCTATCAATGATATGGCCCGCGCCGGTAAGGCTGTGATCGTAATTTCTTCTGAAATGCAGGAAATTATAGGAACCTGTGACCGGGCGTACATTATTAATGAAGGCCGTATAGCAGGAGAACTCAGTCACGCTGAACTTAGTCAGGAAAGTATCATGAAGTGCATTATGGACAGTAATGCGAAAGGAGAAGAGTAATGGGAACAGATACTAAGAAAAAATATATAAATCTGGATTTGAAATCCCTTGGAATGATTGTAGCACTTGTTGTAATTTTTGCTATTTTTTACGTACTTACAGGCGGAGCAAACGCCACCCCTACCAATATTAACAACCTGATCATGCAGAATGGTTACATTATCATCCTTGCAACCGGTATGCTTTTGTGCGTACTGACCGGATATATCGATCTGGGTGTTGGCTCAGTAGTAGCTCTTGGCGCTGCATGTGCTGCAAAGCTTGTTGTAGAGCAGCAGTGGCCGGTAGCTCTTGCATGGCTGGTAGCTATTGCCATCGGACTTGGAGTTGGTGTTTTTTCCGGATTCTTTATTGCATATCTGGACATCCCTCCGTTTGTAGTAACTCTGGCTACAATGCTTATGGGCCGTGGTCTTACATATACACTTTTAAAATCTCTTACTGTAGGTCCTCTTCCTCAGGATTATGCGTTTATCGGAACAGGATTCCTTCCAACGATCAAGATCGACTTTGCAGGAGGAACGCTGGACCTGGTATGTGTGGGTGTGGCCGCTGTTGTTACCGTGTGTCTTATTCTTACTGAGCTGAACACGATTAAAACAAATAACAAATATGGATTTGCCAATATTGTTCCATGGCAGATGGCAGTAAAAGATGTTGTGATCCTTCTGATCGTATGGTTCTTCTTTATAAAACTGGGACAGTATAACGGTATTCCGATTCAGCTGATCGTTCTTGGTGTTGTAGTTGCAGTATATCATTTTATTACAAGCAGAACCGTTGCAGGCCGTCAGATTTATGCAATGGGAGGAAACGCAAAGGCAGCAAGACTTTCCGGTATCAACACAAGACATGTATTTTTCTGGGTATATGTAAATATGGGCGTTCTTGCAGCTCTTGCAGGTATCGTATTATCCGCACGTCAGGGCGGCGCAAACCCGAAAATGGGTGATGGTATTGAAATGGATGCGATTGCTTCCTGTTATATCGGCGGCGCTGCTGCATCCGGCGGAGTTGGTACGATCATCGGCGCTGTTGTCGGTGCTCTGGTAATGGGTGTTTTGAACAACGGTATGTCCATGTGCGGTATGTCAACAGACCTTCAGAAGGTTGTAAAAGGTGCGGTACTTCTGGGAGCGGTTGTACTTGACGTAACAACAAAGAAGAAAAAGAATTAATCTGGTATAAAATATGGGTATTGCTAAGTACCGTCAGGTGACGGAATGGATTCAAAACAGAATAGCAACCGGAGAGCTGAACCGGGGAGATCAGATCGAATCAGAAAATGATATCAGCCGTACGTTTGGTATTAGCCGTCAGACGGTACGCCATGCACTTGGCCTTCTGGAGCAGCAGGGAATACTGACACGTATTCAGGGAAGCGGAACCTTTGTGCGGGATGAACAGGCAGAGCAGGAAGAAAAGAAGATGCTGTCTCATACAGTGGATATTCTGACCACCTATGTGGATGGATATATTTTTCCCAGAATCCTGCAGCCGATGGTAGAACGACTGGAAAAGGAAGGCTACAGTGCGCGCATTATGTTTACGGGCAACCGCATTGAAACAGAGCGGAGACTTCTGGAACGAATGCTGGATGAGGGAAGCCGTGATCCGCTGATCGCAGAACCGGTTATGAGCGGTCTTCCCAATCCGAACCTGAAGCTTTATCGAAGACTTTTGGCAAGAGGAATTCCAATTCTGTTTTTCAACAGTTTCTATGAAAATCTGGATATTCCTCATATCAGTATGAATGATGTACAGGCAGGCAGAGCTGCAACAGAGTATCTGATTGAAAAAGGTCACACCAGGATCGGAGGAATTTTTAAAACAGACGACGGTCAGGGAAGAAGACGCTATCTCGGCTATCTGAAAGCGCTGGGCCATGCAGGGATTGAAGTGGAGGAAAGCAGAGTGACGTGGATCGATACACTGGAAATGAAAGATTTTTCCAGGATCATGGAAAAACTGAAATACCGGCTTTCCGGATGTACGGCCTGCGTCTGCTACAATGATGAAGTAGCGCATGAACTGACAAGATGCCTTTTGAAAACAGGAAAAAAAATCCCGGAGGATATTTCCATAATCGGTATTGATAATTCCGAACTGGCAAAACTGAATCCGGTTCCCCTGACAAGTATAGGTCATCCCATGGAAGAACTGGGAAGCCGTGCGGCAGAGGCTATTCTTCGGCTGATAAAAGAGCCGGGATGTGATGTAACATATGAGTTTCCTGTTTCTCTGAAAGAGCGGCGGTCTGTTTGCCGATGTGCGGAACAGTAATCAAATATAAGGAGAACATGACCATGAAAACACAAAAAAATTATAAATTCTGGTTTGCCACAGGCTCTCAGGATCTTTATGGGGATGAATGTCTGAAAAAGGTGGCAGAGCATTCCAGAATTATTGTAGAAAAATTAAATGAATCAGGCATTCTTCCCTATGAAGTAGTATGGAAACCTACCATGATCACAAACGAAGTGATCCGCCGTACTTTTAATGAGGCAAACGCAGATGAAGAGTGTGCGGGCGTGATCACCTGGATGCATACCTTTTCTCCGGCAAAGTCCTGGATATTGGGACTTCAGGAATACAGAAAGCCTCTTCTTCATTTACATACACAGTTTAATGAAGAAATTCCGTATGATACCATTGACATGGACTTTATGAACGAAAATCAGTCCGCTCATGGCGACCGCGAGTTTGGTCATATTGTTACCAGAATGGGGATCGAGCGGAAAATTATAGTAGGACACTGGAATGACAGCAGAGTACAGAAACGTATTGCTTCATGGATGCGGACGGCAGTAGGCATTATGGAAAGCAGCCATATCCGTGTTATGAGAATCGCAGATAACATGAGAAATGTTGCGGTAACAGAAGGCGATAAGGTTGAAGCTCAGATTAAATTCGGATGGGAGATCGACGCCTATCCGGTTAATGAAATTGCCGAGGCGGTAAAAGCTGTCTCCAAGGCAGATACGGATGTTCTGGTAGAAGAATACTATGACAAGTACCGTATCATCACAGAAGGAAGAGACGAAAAGGAATTCCGGAAACATGTGGCGGTACAGGCTCAGATTGAGCTTGGATTTGAGCGATTCCTGGAAGAAAAGAACTATCAGGCTATTGTTACGCACTTTGGAGATCTGGGATGCCTGCAGCAGCTTCCCGGCCTTGCAATTCAGCGTCTGATGGAAAAAGGCTATGGATTTGGTGCAGAGGGAGACTGGAAAACCGCTGCCATGGTCCGTCTGATGAAGATCATGACTCAGAACGTTCCTGATGCGAAAGGAACCTCCTTTATGGAAGACTATACGTATAACCTTGTTCCGGGAAAAGAAGGAATTTTACAGTCACATATGCTGGAAGTCTGCCCTACCATTGCAGAGGGACCTGTCAGCATCCGCGTGAAACCTCTTTCCATGGGAGACCGTGAGGATCCGGCGCGGCTGGTGTTTGAAGCAAAGGAAGGCCCGGCTATTGCAACCTCTCTTGTGGATCTGGGAAATCGCTTCCGACTTATTATTAATGAAGTGGATTGCAAACATACGGAAAAATCCATGCCTGAACTTCCGGTGGCATCTGCATTCTGGACTCCAAGACCGGATCTTACCACAGGCGCGGAAGCGTGGATTCTGGCAGGCGGCGCTCATCATACGGCATTTTCTTATGATCTTACTGTCGAACAGATGGGAGACTGGGCAAATGCAATGGGAATTGAAGCTGTATATATTGATAACGATACAACGATCCGCAGCTTTAAAAATGAACTGAAATGGAATTCTGTTTATTACAGATAAAAATCAATAATAAAAATCAATAATAAAAATCTGAGGAAAGCTCCTGGTGTGCAGATCACACCGGGAGCTTTTTCTGGTTCTATATGTCGGAGTAACGGTCGTCAGCAAAGAGAGTGTTTGGTTACAGGGCTGTTTCCGAAATATAGTTGAATGAAGTTTCAGATTATGATAATTGTTAGATGAGAAAAGCGGAATAAAAGTTCTGTGTTTTATCCGGAAATTTTTAGTAGATACTATTGACAAAACTATATTATATGATATATAGTATTATTAACAAAACAATATTGATGGTTGATATAATATTATACAGAAATCAAAAAAGGAGTGAGCCCATGGTATTTAATACAGGCGCAGCCCTTCTGGATGCCATTGTTCTGGCTATTGTATCAAAGGAACAGGACGGAACCTATGGGTATAAGATTACTCAGGACGTACGCAGTGTTCTGGATGTTTCGGAATCCACACTTTATCCGGTGCTGAGACGGCTGCAAAAGGATGAATGTCTGGAAACCTATGATATGGCATATGAAGGAAGAAACCGCAGATACTATAAACTGACGGAAAAAGGATCTGCACAGCTGAATTTATATAAAGTGGAATGGAAAAACTATTCTTCAAAAATATCCAGACTGTTTGAGGGGGGAATTGATTTATGAACAGAAAAGAATTTATGAACCAGCTGGAAAAGCTCCTCTCTGATATTTCAGAGGATGAGAGAAGAGAAGCTCTTGATTATTATGAAAGTTATTTTGATGAGGCCGGAGAAGCAGAGGAAGCATCTGTAATCCAGAAGCTTGGAAGTCCCGGGAAGGTGGCTGCTATTATTAAGGCAGATCTGAAAGAGAACAGCAGCTCCGCCGGAACATACACAGAAAAAGGATACTATGATGAAAGAACAGAAGAGCCGGGACAGGTTCCGGGAGAGCGGACAGCCGGCAGAAAAGACAGAGGTTACCGCCCCAGGGAGAAACGGGGCAGCGGGATGATGATTCTGGTACTGATTCTTCTGGTGTTCCTTTCACCGTTTCTGTCAGGAGCCATAGGAGGTGTGGTCGGATTTATTGTAACCATCATTCTTTTACCCTTTATCCTGGCATTTGGAATTGGCGCCGGAGTAATCGGACTGCTGGTTGGCGGAATCGTTACAGTGTTTGCCGGAATCGGACTTTGCTTCAGCGCAGCGCCGGTTGGAATTTTTACTGTCGGACTCGGAAGCATTGTTACAGCCATAGGGCTTGTGGGACTGGTTTTTATTGTCTGGGTGCTCAGCAGACTTTTACCCAGACTGTTGAATAAGTTTACAGATTTTTGCAGCGGATTGATCCACAGAGAAAAAGGAGGTAATCAGGTATGAGAAAATTTTCAAAAATTGTTTTAGGCGCGGCAGCAGTTCTTGGAGTTGCAGGATTAGGACTTACCGCAGGCGGAGTTGCCATGGGAGCAACCATGGACGATATGAGATATGAGGGCAGTTCTGTTCAGAAGGTTGTGAATCGTATGGTAAGAGTTGCGGAAAGCCTGAATGACCATGACGACTGGGATGATGATGACTGGGACGACCATGATGATTGGGATGATGACGACTGGGAAATTGAAAAGATAGATCCCGTAGGAAAAGACGGAACATACGAGCTTGAAAATATTTCTTCCATGGACATTGAACTTAATTATGATGAGCTGATCCTGCAGGAATATGACGGTAAAAATGTAAAAGTCAGTATTTCAGGAGACGACACAGATCATGTAAAGGTCAGCACAGAAGGCACAGAGCTGAAAATTGAAAGCAAAGGAAAAACAAAGCCGGAAGAAAGACAGGTAGTTGTTCTCTATCCGGCAGGAATGGAATTCGCAGAGGTGAACATTGACGTGGAGGAAGGAACAGCAACTCTGGACGATGATCTGAACACACGGGAATTCAGTGTATCGGTAGGTGCAGGAACCCTGGAAAACTATGGAGCGATTACAGCCAGAGAAGCAGATGTTGAGGTTGGAGTAGGAACATTGTCTCTTACAGATCTTGATGCGGAATACATTGAGGCAGAATGTGGAATCGGAACTATGGAGCTTGAAGCAGCAGGCAAAAAAACAGATTATAATTACCGCCTTTCCTGTGGCGCAGGAACACTCAGTCTGGAAGACGAGGAATTTGCCGGTCTGGGCGGAAGCAAAATAGTAGATAATGATGGCGCTGCCCGCAAAATGCAGCTGGAGTGCGGTATGGGAACCCTGGAAGTAAGCTTTACTGAATGATTTCCGGGACAGAGCCTGTAAAACGACAATCAGTTTTCAGTGGGTCCGGTATGCAGGAACCCACAGAAAGGAAGTAAAAATATGAGCAACAAACGTCTTTATAAATCTTCAGTAAACTGTATGCTCTGCGGAGTCTGCGGCGGCATTGCAGAATATTTTGACATTGATCCCACCCTGGTGCGTCTTGCATGGGTAATCCTTACCTGTTTCGGCGGCGCGGGAATCTGGGCATATATCATAGCTGCAATTATTATTCCGAGAGGATAAATAATAGAGAAAAATCCTGTCAGTCTGAACCAACCCTGTAAATCCAATTTGGGGAACGGAGCAGTCTGGCAGGATTTTTTATATGAAAGAACGTGTAATTGTTATTGTGAAGAATGTAAATCATAAGGAAATATTGCTTGTACGAAGAAAGATAAATTGATATGATAATAAAAAAGCTGATTAAGTGTGAAAGGGGAGAAAAATATGGCAGAATTAAAAGAAGACTACAGAAAAGAAGAAAGAATAAACGGGATAGTTTATGATATGTCTCCCTCTGCAGACTATCGCCATGGAATTGTAAACAGCAATATTCATGCAATACTGAAGCAGCATCTGAAAAACAGTTTATGTCTTTCTTTTATGGAAAATCTGGATTACAGATACCAGCCTGAAAAAAATAATGATTACGTAATCCCGGATGTTATGCTTATCTGTGACAGAAAACACCTGAAAGGAGGAGCCTACACAGGAGTACCCCGTTTTATTGCGGAAACCCTAAGTCCGGCTACAGCCCTGAAAGACAAAACAGTGAAAAAAGAAATTTATCAGGCAGCAGGAGTTTCGGAATACTGGATCGTATCCCCAAAAGAAAGGGCAGTAGAGATTTATTATCTGGAACAGGACAATTATATTCTGAAATACAGTTATATTTTGCAGGATGATCCAGAAGATATATATTATAATGCAGACACTGTGATCTATCTGAGAGAGTTTCCTAATATCACCATGAAACTGGAAGAGATATTTGAGAATATTGAAGTATAACCTTTCCTGAAAGTGTCAATACTCCTGATGAATACAGATAAGGAGTGTGAGAACATTGAATAAAGATAAGGAAGTGGAAAGCTATCTGAAGGGAGAACTTCCTGAAGAGGAAAAGCTGAAATATGAGATCGCCGGAGAACTGGGACTTCTGGACCAGGTGCTGGAAAATGGATGGAAAAGCCTTTCGGCAAAGGAAACCGGGCGGATTGGCGGACTGATGACCCGCAGAAAAAAACAAGAAAAATAAGAAAGCAGAAAGCAGCTGTTCACAGGTAATTACCGGAAACGCGGTGAACAGAAGCAGTAAAGAGGATTCCTGGGAAGAGGGAGTCCTTTTTTTCATTGTAAGTAAGTCTGTTCTGTGATATTCTGAAAACAGAAAAATGTAAAAATATAAGACGATAAACAGAAGAATTTTCGGACAGGAGAAGATAAAGAAAGCAGTATGGAAATCAAAGAAGTGGAGAGAAATAAAAAGCAGTATCTTTCTCTTTTGTTGCTGGCGGATGAGCAGGAAAATATGGTGGATCGTTATCTGGAACATGGAACGATGTATGTGCTGGATGATAAGGGGATAAAGGCGGAATGTGTGGTTACAGATGAGGGGAATGGAATTCTTGAGATCAAAAATATAGCCACTGATCCGGACAGTCAGAGAAGGGGATATGGCAAAGCTCTGATTGATTTTATTAGCAGCAAATATCAGGGGAAATATTCTGTTTTGCAGGCAGGAACAGGAGACAGTCCTTTAACGGTTCCGTTTTATGAAAAGTGCGGATTTTCACGTTCTCATGTGGTGGAAAATTTTTTTACTGATAATTATGACCATCCAATTTATGAAGCGGGTATTCAGTTAAAGGACATGGTATATTTGAGAAAGAAGCTGGTGTAACGAATATTAAGCTTCTGCCATATTGGCGTAGAACCATTGCTCCAAATGCAGGTTGATATAATGGTTATTGTTATTTAGTACTTGGTGTATCAGAATGATTTTTGCAGCAGAAAAGGGGAAAAAATGAACGAAATTATTGAAAGCTTGTACAAACGAAAATCCATGAGGGTTTATGAGGAAAGAACGATTCCTGAGGAAATGAAGAGAATAATTCTGGAGGCTGCTGCACAGGCTCCCAGTGCAGGATGTCAGCAGCTTTATACAATTCTGGATATTACGGATAAAGAGTTAAAGGTAGCATTATCAGAGACCTGTGATAATCAGCCGTTTATTGCAAAAGCGCCAATGGTTCTGGTATTTTGTGCGGACTGTAAAAAATGGTATGACACATATCTGGAAGCCGGGTGTACACCCCGAAAACCTGGAGCCGGGGATCTTATGCTGGCAGTAACAGATGCGGCGATTGCAGCGCAAAATGCAGTTGTGGCGGCGGAAAGCTTTGGTATTGGTTCCTGCTATATAGGTGATATTATGGAAAACTGTGAGGAACAGCGCAGACTTCTGAAGCTTCCGGAATATGTTTTTCCGGCTGTGATGCTGGTGTTTGGATGGCCAACAGAGCAGCAGAAACACAGACCAAAACCAGTACGGTTTGAACAGAAGCACATTGTACATGAAAATACATACCGCAGTATGGACGGAGAAGAACTTCGAAATATGTTTGAAGGCCGCTGCGGACAGAAAAGCTTTGAGGACTGGACTGCAGCTTTTTGCGGCCGTAAATATAATTCTGATTTTTCAAAAGAAATGACCCGGTCAGTGGAAGAATATCTGAAACAGTTTCTTAGGAAGGATTGTGATGTATAGAAAGGAAAAAATCAGATGGATGAACTGAAATTGAGAGAAATATGGAAAAAGGAAGAGGAAGCTGCCCATATTCATGGATGGGATTTTTCTCATATTAATGGGCGATATGAGGAAGAGAATGATCTGCCATGGGATTATGAAAAAATTATAAAATCATATCTGAAGGATTCTTTTAATCTTTTAGATTATGATACAGGGGGAGGCGAATTTTTACTGTCATTGGGACATCCCTGTAATAATACGTCAGCAACAGAGGGATATAAAACTAATGTACAGATATGTCAGGAAAGACTTCTTCCTTTGGGGATTCAGTTTAAGGAGTGCAGTGATCCTGCTAATATCCCTTTTGAGGATCAAAGCTTTGACATCATTATTAACCGACATGGGGATTTTAATGTACAGGAAACATATCGTCTTTTAAAGAACAAAGGAATGTTTATTACAGAACAGGTTGGAGGAGACAATGACAGAGATTTAGTAGAAATGGTTCTTCCTGGAACTCAGCCACCTTTTCCACATATGAATTTGAAAGAGCAGAAAAAAATATTTGAGGAGGCTGGGTTCCGTACTATATGTGCAAAAGAAGCGTATAGACCAATTTTATTTTATGATGTTGGTGCTTTTGTGTGGTTTGCGCGCATTATTCAGTGGGAATTTCCTGGTTTTTCAGTAGAATGCTGCTTTGAAAAATTAGTTGAAATGCAGAAAATATTGGAAAAGAATGGAGAAATTCAGGGAACAATCCACCGCTATCTGATTGTGGCAGAAAAACAGTTAAGTGACAGCAGAAGCCAACAGGAAAGAGAAAAATACTTTCCAAATAATATGAAATATTCAGATGGCACATATGCAGATGCGTACTGGATGATGAAGTGTTTATAAAATGTTATTTATCATCTAATAAAAAAGAAAAGGTTTTGGGGATAAACCGATTATCGCACAGTATGATCTCAGAAAATCAATAAGAGACAAAACCTGACAGAAAGCGAGAATTTATCATGAAACAGAAAATAAATTATACGGAGCTGCTGAAAGAAATTGTTATTCTCACAGGAGCTATGGCAGTAATCTCAGCAGCAGTTTACTTTTTTCTGGTGCCAAGCAAAACATCAGTAAGCAGCATCTCCGGACTGGGAATTATACTGTCCAACTTTGTACCGCTGCCTCTTTCCACAATTACCATGATTATGAATGTGATGCTTCTGATTATTGGTTTTCTGACCTGTGGAAAAGAATTTGGAGTAAAAACCATATATACAAGCATTATGCTTCCTGTTTTTCTGGGAGTATATGAAAAAGCTTTTCCGGCTTATCAGTCCATGACCGGAAGCCAGGAGCTGGATGTAGTCTGCTACATTCTGGCTGCGAGCGCAGGCTGCAGTATTCTTTTTAACCGGAATGCATCCTCCGGGGGACTGGATATTGTGGCAAAGATTATGAATAAATATCTGCATATGGAGCTTGGAAAGGCCATATCGCTTTCCGGGATGTGCATAGCTCTTTCTGCAGCGCTTGTGTATGATAAAAAGTCTGTTGTTCTCAGCGTTCTTGGTACCTATTTTAACGGACTTCTTCTGGATCACTTTATTTTTGGACAGAATATCAAGCGGAGAGTGTGCATTATTACAAAACATGAAAAGGAACTCAGAGATTTTATTCTTCATAATCTGCACAGCGGGGCAACGATTTACGAGGCTGTGGGCGCTTATAATATGGAAAAACGAAATGAAATTATCACAATTGTGGATAAAGGTGAGTACCAGAAGCTTATGGATTATATGAATCATAAAGATCCGGAGGCGTTTATTACTGTGTATACGGTGTCGGATCTCAGATATCGACCGAAGGTGTAAAACAGATGTTGTGAGAGGAACAGGGAGAGATTATGAAAAATTATGTGGTAGAAAGTTATGAGAAGTACAGAGAGGAGGACAGACTTACAACGAATAATGCAAGAAAAATAGAGTTTTTAAATACAGTCAGGATTTTGGAGGAACATATAAAGGAAAACAGTAAAATACTTGACTGTGCTGCCGGAACAGGGATATATGCATTTCATTTTGCAGAAAATAACCATAGTGTAACTGCTACAGATATTACGCCAAGGCACGTTGCAGTTATGAATGAAAAACTGATTAATAAAAAGTATGATATGAAAACAGCAGTTCTCGACGCAGTCGATTTGTCTGCTTTTGATGATGAGTCTTTTGATGTTGTATTAAATATGGGACCGTTATATCATCTGGTAGAAAAAGAAAAAAGAGAGCAGTGCATGAACGAATGTGTCAGAGTGCTAAAAAGAAAAGGTATTCTTGCAACGGCATATATTCCGAGGTTTTTTATTTTCCAATATATTGCCATGAGTGATCCAAAATATCTGGATCTTCAACTGGCAAAGCAGCTGACAGAAACAGGTGTTTTGAAACATTCTGATGAAAAATGCTTTTGGACAGACACATATTATTCATCTAAGGAAGAGATGGAAATATTATACAGTCAAAAGAATTTAAAAATTGTAGATCATTTTGCCCAGGATGGTCTTGCTCCCCTTCTGGATGAAAAGGTAGATCAGTGGAATGAAGAAGAATTTCAGATCTGGTGTCAGTATCATTATAGCGTATGTCGTGAGGAATCCATACTTGGAGCAAGTAACCACGTGATTATTATAGGTGAGAAACAATAATATATGAAAATAAGATTCATATGAAGAATCTTCTGGGAAGGCTTAAGCTATTTTTAATTGGGAAGAAAGGAGAACCCCATGTGTCTGATTTGTGACAGAATAAAAATGATAAAAGAAGACAGGAACCCGTACTTTGTAAAAGAACTGAAAACAGGATATGTTGTAATCGGTGATCATCAACATTTTAAAGGGTATACGTTATTTTTATGCAAGGAGCATAGAACAGAGCTATTTCAACTGGAAGACAAAGTAAAGATGCAGTTTTTAGAAGAAATGTCTCTGGTTGCGGAGGCGGTTTCTAGTGCTTTTGGAGCGGAAAAAATGAATTATGAGCTGTTGGGAAATGGTGATACACACCTTCACTGGCATTTGTTTCCGCGAATAGCCGGAGATCTGGAGCAGTATGGAAGCAACGGAAAAGGACCAGTATGGTGGTATCCTATGGAAAAAATGTACAGTGAGGAAAATCGTCCTTCAGAGCAGGAATTAGAGGAAATGAAACAAAAACTGAGGGAAGAGCTGGATAAGAAAGAAATATGAACATTCATACTGTTTATTTCTCAGGTCCAGGCGATTAGGTTATTAAATATCGTGGTATAATATAATACATAGTTTAATAAGGTGGTTGTATAAAGAAAAATAAATACAAAATGTATTTGTTTTTCTTTTTTGTTGTGATATATTAGAATCACAGAGGAGGTACAGGGAAATGAAGGACATATATTTGCTTAATTATTCTGTTAAGGGAATAAAGACGTTGGACCAGTTGATTACGTTATCTTTTTATAAAAAAACAATTTCTAAAAATCCTGATACACAGGATTATAATGTCAAAGGAATTTATGGCATGAATGGTTCGGGTAAATCTGCGATTATTACCTCCGTAGATATTTTGAGGAATCTTCTGATTAATCCAGGATATTTGAACAATCCTATTGTGCAGGGAAATTTAGGGGAAATAATCAATAAGAAAACAGAAGAACTGTTTATAGGAGCAGAGTATCTGGTAAATTTAAAGGATCTGTTTATGATTTTTCGATATGAGATCAAGCTGTTAAAGGATAAAAACGGGAAATATGTAATAGATCATGAATGTTTGACCTCAAAAAAAGCACTTTCTAAAAATAATTTTATGGAAACAGTTTTTGAAGTGAAAGATGGGGAATTTGTTTCAATTGGGGAAAATGAAAACGACATGTTTGCCCGGATGCTGCGGCAAAAGACAACCAACCTGTTGATAAACGCATCTATGTGTGCTTTGTTTTATGATAAAATTGTTATTTCAGAAAAGGAAATACATAGAAACGATTTATTTAAAAGTTTACTTGCATTATTGATATTTGGAAAAAAAATACATGTATATTTAGATCAGTCAGATGATCACAGAGATTATCTGATGCAAAGATCATGTGGATATTCAGAAGAATTGGAAAGCAGTAACGTAGGTAAAGATTCTCTGTTCAGCCATTTTCTGGAGATGGATGGAGAATGCCTTAATGTTATTGCAGTGACCAAAAACGTTGTATTGAAATCCATGTACGGAGATTTTCAAAGATCAGTAGATAGCTTGTATGAGTTTCTTCGCATTTTTAAATCAGATTTACAGGGCATTGAAATAGATAAAAAGGAATACCATGACGCATTCATATGTAGTTTGATTATGGTATATGATTCGTACAGAATACATGCGGAATTTGAAAGTACGGGCATCAAAAAGCTTATTAAACTATTTGCATATATCAAGGAAATGGTGCAAGGCGGGATTGTTTTTATTGACGAATTTGATTCGAATCTTCACGATGTATACTTATGCGCATTGCTGGAATATCTGATGCAGTATGGAGCAGGACAGCTTTGTTTTACCACCCATAATGTAGGTCCTATGGACATTTTAAAGCAGCATAAAAAATCTATTGATTTTTTGTCTGTGGATCATAAAGTTTATTCCTGGACAACAAATGGTAATTATTCACCTTCCAGGCTTTACAGAAATGGCATGATTGAGGGATCGCCATTTAATGTAGATTCCATTGATTTTATAGGTGCTTTTGGATATAGTGAGGAGGATGAATAATGGGACTCCAACTGATTTTTGCTGTTGAGGCAGATAAAAAAAGTAAATCAGACTGGATTTATATGAAAGATACTATAGATTATTTCTACTGCTATGATCAGGCTCAGTTTAAATTTAGCCCGGTGTATATGAATGGAAGAGGGAAATACAAAAATAAAGAAAAAGAAATTTTAAAACTGATTTCTCAGTATGCCTCCACATCTAAGAAAAATAAGTCTAAAGTTATTTACTGTTTTGACTGTGATGATTATGATATGAAACAGGAGGATGCAGATTTTTTGTCAGAGGCAAGGCGGTATTGCAGAGAGAAGGACTATGAGTTTGTCTGGTTTTGTAAAGATGTGGAATGTGCGTACTTAGGCAAAAAGGTTGACGCAGGGCAAAAAAGTAAAGAGGCCGGAAAGTTTAAGGCAAAGAAATTAATTCGAAATGTTAATCCGGATAAGTTATCTGTGAATACATATCGAATGAATACCAGTAATGTTATGAGAATCCTTGACAGATATCTGACACGAAGATAGCTTCCAATTTTTTACATACAGAGTATTGTGCACATTCGGATCAATATTTTGTGGAAAAACAGTAAAAGATTGGAGCCAGAAGCAGGAATTAGAGGAAATGAAGCAAAAACTAAGAGAAGAACTGGATAAGAAACTGAGCTGAACTTACAATGGAGGTACGGTTTATGAACACAGACAGGTTATCACAGCAGCAGGCTGTCAAACTGATCGGAGAAGCATTTGCATCACAGAAACGGGCGTATGCTCCCTATTCGCATTTTCAGGTAGGGGCGGCGCTTTTGTGCAGAGACGGAAGTATTTACGGAGGCTGCAACATTGAAAATGCTTCCTATGGAGCCTGCAACTGCGCGGAGCGGACAGCTCTGTTCCGGGCAGTTTATGAAGAGAAAAAGGAGTTCTGCGCCATAGCCATTGTGGGAAAATCGCAGGAAAAAGAGGAATTTGATTACTGCGCGCCCTGCGGTATCTGCCGTCAGGTAATGGCTGAATTTTGTAATCCGGATACATTTCAGGTAATTGTAGCAAAAAGTACAGAGGATTATAAAATCTATCTTCTGAAGGAACTGCTTCCTCTGAGCTTTAACGGAAGCAGCCTGAGTAGATAATGCAGCTTTTACCGG
>NZ_HF999098.1:0-3422 GCF_000433815.1 Blautia sp. CAG:257 | reverse complement strand
TAAATTTAAATCGAATTAGCACAACGAGTTAAATTACTATAAGTTTAAGTATAAAGTAAAAAATGATATGGTACATATTATTATTATTATTATTATTATTATTATTATTTGGTTTGGGCAGAGCGGATTTTTATGTTCTGCCCTTAATTATATTATAATACAGTTTCCGGATATGATAATAAGACTGTTTTAGTTGATTCTCATAGATTATTATCTGATAAAAAGACATTTTAAGCATAGGTTGTACTTTGTTTATAAAATGAGAGAAGTCACTTAGACAGTAACAAATCAAAAGTACATTTTTTATGAGTATTGATGGATTTTGCAGAAAAAAGTAATGTCTATGAAAATGGTGTCTCTATATAGCTGAGGAGATATTGAATTTTGTGATTTTTATAGGATTATGGAGGGGCTGAGATGGAAGAGAATCCTAAAGTTGTTCAGAAAAAGTTTAATAGTATTTATCATAAAATGCTGGAAAAAGAAGGAGAGTGTGATATGTGCAAAACAAAAATTTGAATCTGTGAAGGAGGATACGCTGAAAGGTTTTATTGGCTGATTTGTAAGGCTATAAAGTTATAAATAAACAAGCTTGAGTTGCTCTGTCTGGATAAATCTTTTTTGATATGATATTCTTTAATAGGTTATATTTAACAGGAGGTATGATGTGAAAAGAAGAAAATACAGATGGATTATGCTTGGAGGAGTCCTGTTGATTTTATTTTTAACAGCAGTGACTGTTTTACGGCATGGTAACATGGAAACAGTTACAAAATATATGGAACAAGCAGAGAAGGAACAGGGATTTATAGACGGTCAGCAGGAAATTATAGAAGATTATCTGGATTCAAAAAAAGAAAAAGACAGTGAATATTATTTTATATCCGCGTTTATGGATTTTTTGCAGGCTGATTATCAGACTGCGGAAAAGAAATTACAGAAAGCGTCCGTAAATCTGGAACAGTGTGCCAATGAATTTGTAAGAAGTCATACGTATCTGCTGCTGAATGAAATATTGGAAAATCAGAATAAGACAGAAGGACTGTGTGAAAATGCTGCTCTGGCATTAAAATATATCGGCGGCGCACATGATTACCGTAATAATACAGACTTGTGCTGGAGAGCGGTTGCTCCTTTAAGAGGATCGTCACAAAATATTCTTCAGGGCGCCCGGCTTTTGGAAAAGTATGCAGCAGAGACAGACGGACTGAAAAAAGAGACGGTGATCAAACTTTATGGGAATATCGGACAGCTTTATTCTCTGACTGGCTCCTATTCATCTGCTCTGTATTATTACTGGAGAGGAATGGACGAATTGAATTCCGGCGTTTTTATCAATGATTCCTGCAGTTATCAGGCAAAGTTTTGGGCAATGATCGGTGACATTGCCTATGTGCTGGAACAATATCCCCTTGCCATTGAGAATTACAACAGAGCTCTGGAAGCAGCAGATACGTGCGGAAACAGCAGGGAGACTGCCTTTCTGAATAGTCTTTCTCTGATAAACAAAAGCGCTTCATATCTGGAACTTGGCGAGTTTTCAGCAGCAGAGGAGGCGTTAAAGGAGCTGGATAAATTTCTTCCGGAGCTGGATGTTCATGAAAAAGATGACATAGAGATTTTGCGATATAATCAGGAAGCTTTGATTTTGATCTGTACAGGAAAATCAGAAGAAGCAGAGGAAAAGCTTATAAAGGCGGAGACCCTTATAAAAACAGATACAGAAGAATATTCGCTTAACAAGAACGTGTATCTGGAGTATACAAGAGCCTGCCTGTATAAAAGCAGAAAACAGTATGATAAGGCGATTCCTCTGTATCTGGATATCGAATCAGTCTCCCGGGAACAGGGGCTTGATTTTGAAAAAAGTGTTTATTACAATATGGCAGAAATATATAAAGAACAGAAGGAACTTGATGAATACATACGGTATCATGAGCTTTACACTAATGTGCTGAAAACGAAGAATCTGTCTTTAAGCGAGGAATACATTGAGTATTCTCAGGAACTTTATGAATATAATCTGCTGAAGAAAAAAGAATACAGAAGAGATTTTTTCTTTTTTATTGTAACGCTGGCAGCAGCATCTGTTTTTTCTTTTATTATTATAGCCCTGATCAAATGGAGACAAAAAAGCTGGACGGATCAGCTTACCGGTCTGCATAATCGGATGTATCTTCAGGAATATATGAAGAAAAACAGCAAGCGCATGATAAACAGACCACTTTCTGTGATTATGGCAGATATTGATTTCTTCAAGCAGTATAATGATTATTACGGACATCTGCAGGGAGATCAGGGAATAAAATCGGTAGCGGGGGCACTGAAGGCCTCTGTACGTAAAGATGACCTGACAGTGCGTTATGGAGGAGAGGAACTTCTGGTGGTACTTCCTGGTTCATCGCCGGATGGGACCCGGCAGGCAGCAGAAAGAATACAGAAAAATATTCAAAAGCTGTGTATTCCTCATTTCCGTTCTGCAGTTTCAGACAGACTGACAGTAAGTATGGGGATTTATACGGCACAATATAGGGGAGAAGATATTTCTGTCTTTATAGAATATGCTGACAAGGCTCTTTATCAGGCAAAAGCAGAGGGGCGCAATTGTTATAGACAATATCAGGAATGTTGAAGAAAACAGTAAATTCAGAGCATATTCAACTTTTTCTTTTTCTTTCATATTCTAGGAAGGAAGAGAAAAGGAGTATAATTAAATATGAAAATCAAAAAAAGACTGACCGCAGCTGTCATGGCTATTCTTCTGGCGGCAACAGCGCTTCCGACAGCTGTACTGGCAGAGGCAAAAAATGATGAAAAAGAACTGACAAAAGTAACGTTGAACGAGGTAGCTCATTCTGTTTTTTATGCGCCTCAGTACGTTGCCATTGAAAAGGGGTATTTTGCAGACCAGGGTCTGGATGTGGAACTGGTGACTGGTTTTGGAGCGGATAAGGTTCTGACAGCTTTGATCTCCGGGGAAGCGGATATTGGATTTATGGGAGCGGAGGCCTCTATTTACGCGTATCAGGAGGGAGCCACAGATCCGGCAGTGAACTTTGCCCAGCTGACTCAGCGTGCAGGAAATTTCCTGGTGGCAAGAGAAGAGATGACGGATTTTCAGTGGAGTGATCTGAAGGGGAAAAAAGTGCTTGGCGGTCGAAAAGGTGGCGTACATATATCAATGTAAATTATGAGACGATTGTGATTTTGTGTAATTGGGTGGATGGATTGAATAGTGCGAAGAAGTCGCAACAAATAGAATAGCTTTAAATATAAGTGGAAATATTTTGTTAATATCTCCACTTATATTTTGCGAAATTTTGTTATCTTTTTCCAGTTAATCGGAAAACCCATATATTCAAAAAGATCATTTAATTTCAAATTTGAATTCTGCTTTTCATATCGGTCAAAAATATGCAATA
>NZ_HF999097.1:25449-25581 GCF_000433815.1 Blautia sp. CAG:257 | reverse complement strand
GCCCTTCTCTCCTTTTCGGCATTCCACAACCTTTGCAGAAAACTCTTTTATATAAACGTCCTCATAATATAATCTTTTTGTGTCTGTCATAACATCTTTCCTCTCCTGAAATCATTCTCAGTTTATGTCAGG
>NZ_HF999097.1:25065-25352 GCF_000433815.1 Blautia sp. CAG:257 | reverse complement strand
CGTATACAGAAAGAGCGCCGTACGGCAATCCATTGAAATAAAATTATTTCTCCAAATGCCGTCTGAAGCGCTCTTCTGTTGGGTATTATCTATATTCAGTTAAAAAGAAAGAGTGTATTTTTCTACGGAAATTTCCGCTTCTCCCTCTGCCGCAAAGGTAATTCCCTCCGCATTCTGAGGAGTATAAAGGGTAAAACTGGCTGTCTGCCTTCCGTCATTGATAAAAATTTCCAGGCTGAACCGGTCCATCAGACAGCGAAGTGTTATCATACCGTCCACCGGTTCCA
>NZ_HF999097.1:22229-24913 GCF_000433815.1 Blautia sp. CAG:257 | reverse complement strand
AACTTTCATGGAGAACTCCCGGAAATTATCGTCTGCCTTCAGCTTTACTGTCATATCGATCACACGTCCGGAAACTCCTTCAAGAGAGGTTTCTTCTGTTATTTTTACTTTTTCATGACAAATCCGGCCGCTTCTGTATGCCTCAAGCTCCCGTACCGGTTTCTGGATCAGCCTGTTATCCTTAAGAGTCAGCTCTCTTGGAACTGTCATCTGTCCAAAATACTTTACTCCGTCAGGCACAAACTTGGAATTGCTCCATGCCTGCATCCAGGCAATCATAATACGTCTTCCGTCAGGAGCTTTCATTGTCTGGGGCGCATAAAAATCAATTCCGCTGTCAATGGGCTGCACGTCTTCTCTGGTAAAAGCATGGCTGTTTTTGTCATAGGTTCCGATAAGATAAATCGTTCCGTGTCCTACATGGAATTTCAGCCCCTCCGGCATCATTTCCATTGGACTTACCACAAGAACCTGCTTTCCGTCCAGGGAAAAGAAATCCGGACATTCCCACATCCAGCCAAGCTTTTTGCAGCTGGAATCAATAACACTGCAAAATTCCCAGTGAAGCGCATCCTGGCTTTTATACAAAAGAATAGAACTGTTTCCTTCTGCGTTGGCATTTGACGCCACTGCATAAAACGTACCGTCCTCCTCCTGCCATATTTTCGGATCACGGAAATCGATCCTGCTTCCGCCTTCCGGCACATTATCTGCTGTAATTACAGGATTGTTTTCATATTTTTCGTAATCTGTTCCGTCACCAAACGCCATGCACTGTGTCTGATGATCCCTGCGGCTTCCATCCTCTTCTATGACCTTCCGCACGCCTGTGTACATCAGAAGATGGCGTCCGTCCGCAAGTTCAAGGGCGCTTCCGGAAAAGCATCCCGCATTGTCATATTCCTGATCCGGAGCCATAGCCGCCGGTCTGCGCTCCCATTTTATCAGCTCCCTGCTCACCACATGCCCCCAGTGCATTGGTCCCCATTCATTGGCATAAGGATAATACTGATAAAAAAGATGATACTGGCCTTTATAATACGAAAAACCATTCGGATCATTAATCCAGCCCGCTCCGCCTGTTACGTGATACGTCGGTCTTTCCTCCGGGCTGATCTCGCTGATCCGTTTTTTCTCATATTCTCTGGCCTGTTTTAATAATTCACTTGTCGTCATATTGTATTCGCCTTTCAGATTCTTTTTACCGGCTTTTCTCAGCCCTTGATTCCTGATGAGGCAATTCCCTCCACATAATATTTCTGCATGAAAATAAACATAATGATCATTGGAATTGCAGAGACAACCAATGCTGCCATGATCGCGCTGTAGTGAACCGGCTGTGTTCCAAAGAAGGACTGAACTGCAAGCTGAATGGTTCGCTTATCTTCTCCGGTCATAACCAGGAACGGCCACATAAAGTCATTCCAGTGAGCTACAAAATCAAGAATAAACACGGTTGCATATACTGTTTTGGAAATTGGTACAACAATCTTAAAAAATGTTCCCGCAGGACTGCAGCCGTCAATGGCCGCTGCCTCGATCAGTTCGTCCGGCACATCACAGAAAAACTGCCGGAACATATAAATGGAAAAGCATTTTGCTATAAAAGGCACAACAAGAGCCGGAAGTGTATTGACCCATCCAAGCTGGGACATTTCAATATACAGTGGCAGCATGATCGCTTCCATTGGAAGAACCATCAATGCAATCACAAGATTCATGATCGCACCTTTGCCCTTAAAATCAAATTTCGCCAGGGCATAACCGCACATGGAGTTTACCAAAAGATCAAAAATAAGAATCAGGCCAATGTAAAGCAAAGTATTTTTGAATACCTGAGGCATGTTCAGCCTTGAAAACACCTCTGCATAATTGTCCAGAGATGCCTGAATGGGCAGAAATGTAGCCAGGGAATCCATGTCTGCAAAAATCTTTGCCTCCGGCTTCAGAGATGCCGAGATCATCCAGATCAAAGGAGATACAAAAATAATGCCGATCACAATATTTCCGAAGTAAAACATAAATTTGCCGAATTTAGCAGAAAATTTCATTGATTTCGTCATAACCATATCCTCCTTTCTCAGTCTGTAGCCGCTGTAACTTTTTTCATTGCCATGGACAACGTTACCACAATCACAAAGAATACTGCTGCAATAGAGCAGGCATAGCCGAAGTTACCCTTCTGGAAGCCCTGGGTGTAAATATAATATACAAGTGTTTTGGTAGAATTTTTCGGGCCTCCCTGAGTCATGATATAAGGCTGGGTAAACAGCTTCATTGCCTGGATCATTGTGATCATAACAACATATTTTATAGTTCCCTTTAATCCGGGAAGGGTAATATACAGGAACTGTTTAAATTTCGTAGCGCCGTCCACCGCTGCCGCTTCATACTGATCCTTGGGGATTCCCTGAAGACCTGCCAGGAAGATCATCATCTGATATCCAGCCCCCTGCCATGCAGACATGAAGATAATCGAGTTCATTGCTGTGTCTGCGTCGCTGAGGAATTTGATAGGCTCCATTCCAAGGGAAACAAGAAGAGAGTTGATCAGTCCTGTATTTGGATTCGCATTATAAAGAACTGACCACAGAACCGCGATTACAACCATGGAAGTAAGCTGAGGACTGAAATACATTGTTCTGAAAATGGATACGCCCCGGAATTTTTTTGAGACAAGAAGC
>NZ_HF999097.1:1914-22175 GCF_000433815.1 Blautia sp. CAG:257 | reverse complement strand
ACACTGGATCGGTACAACAAGAACTGTAAAATAAACCGTATTCTTTAATGCGATCCAGAAGTTCTTATCACTGAACAGCTTCTGATAATTTTCAAGTCCGATAAATTTGATTGCGTCCGGTCTCATGATCTGATATTTGAATCCTGAGAAATATACAGTATAAATCATCGGAACAACCAGAAATGCGATCAGAAGAATCACTGCAGGAGCTACAAACATATATGCAGTAATTCTCTCATCTCGTTTCCGGCCTGTAAGTTTTTTTGTCTTTGCCATAATCTTTCCCTCCTTTTCCTGCCAGTAAAAGAAACTGAGAGGTCAGAAACAGCCGCACCGCCAGGCGATGCGGCTATCCCGTAAATTTCTCAGTCTTTATTCTGCATAATAGGTTTCATAATCGTCTGTAAATGTTTCTGCTGCTGTGTCAAGCTCGGACTGGATATAATCCTCATCCACTTCCTCATTACTGGATGCATCAGAGAAAATATTTGTCATTGCTTCTGCATATGCAGATGAGAAAGTTGCATAGGAAGGAGTTCTCGGACGCGGAACTGCTGTGTTTTCAAGCTGCTCTTTAAATACTGCGCGAACGCCTTCTTTGTATTCTGCCATTTCCTCTGTGTCATAAGCAGAAATACGGGTTGCAGGTTTTGCAATAGCCGCCGCATAAGAAGCAACATTGTCTGTATTCATCAGCCACTGAAGGAATTTACCTGCTGCTTCCGGATTTTCACAATCCTTGCTTACTGCTGCCGCCCAGTCGCCGCAGGGAGAAACAGCTTCCTTTGTATCATCATTGACCGGATAGTAAGTTACGCCCCAGTCAAACTCTGCACTTTCCTCCAGAACAGCTGTATCCCAGGAACCGCCAATCATGGTTGCGCAGGCTCCGTTTAAAAATTCATCCTTGATCGGCTCAACATTTGCATAGCCTTTTGCGATCAGATCAGCCAGGAAAGAGGTAGTTTTTACAGCTTCTTCACTGTTTACATAACCGTCAGCTTCTGTACCGTCCTCACTGATATAATCTTTTCCTGCAGAAAGATACATTGGCTCCAGTGCATAAGGAAGTCCCTCGCCGTGATCCATAATAATATGAGTGCCTACATAATCCTCTGTGGTACATTTTTCTGCAATTTCTGCAAGTTCAGACCAGGTGATCGGATTATCAATTGTGCGGGAATCAAGATCCTCTACATCCACTCCGCATTCTTTCAGGTAGTCTTTATTGTAATAAAATGCCACGGATGACTCTGTTGCGCCAATAGCATACAGATGACCATCGTATGTGTTCTGTGTGATTGCTGAATCCACAAAGTCCTTCTGATCTTCTTCTGTAAAGTAATCGTCAAGAGGAACAGTCAGACCATTGGCTGCATAATAGGATACCTGAGGGCCATCCACATAAAAAATATCCGGGAGATCATTGGATGTCTGAGCAGTGGCAATTTTGTTATCATAGGCATATGAGTCAGAACGGTCAATCGCTTCACGTTTCACCTGGATATCCGGGTTTTCTTTATTCCATTCTGCAAGCTTTTCTTCCCACCATGCTTCGATCGCTTCTGTATCTGTGGGGCTCCAGATGGTAAGCTCTGTCACATCATCTGCCATTACCGGTACTGTCGTTGCTCCTGCTGAAAGAGCAAGCGCTGCTGCCATTGCCATACTGATTGCTTTTTTCATGTTCTCTTCCTCCTTAATCTGAGTTCTTTCCGCGCGCCTGGAAAGCAGGGAACCTGTTCCATATATCACAGTCTGCGCTCTCTTATAAATTTATTTGCGCTCTCTGTGGAACCCGTTCCATATTGTGCCTTAATAAAAAAACCTACTGACTTATTTGTCAATAGGTTTTATCTAAAAATCATATTCAAAATAACATTTCCGTCTGTTTTTACAGTTTTAGTGTTATTTTTTTGTATGTATTGCACAATCAGAAGTTTCCGTCCAGAACAACAGGATTTGTAGTATTCCCCTGATGGACCTCTACAGACATAATCTGTTTGTGTGGAACCCGTTCACTTCCATCAATAAGTTTTATTACTGTAGAAGCGCAGGTGTCCGCCAGAAAACGGATATTCTGATCAATACTTGTAACCTGTGGGTAACAGAGCCTGGTAATATCCATTCCATCATAAGCCACTACCTTCAGATCCTCCGGCACTCTTTTTCCGGCCTCCATTGCAAGATGCATATAACAGAGCGCCGGCTGGTCTGCAGCAAACACCCCGTCTATTCCGTCGCACTTGCGTATGGCTTCCCTTGCGGCATCCCAGTATGCCTGATGATCAAACTTGTTCCATTCCATCATCAGATCTACGATTTCCACTCCGTGTTCGGCAAGAATCGACTCAAAAATGGCATGTCTGTCATTGGCAGCAACATTAGGAGCCACTCCGGTAATATGAAGGACTTTCCTGCACTTGTTTTTAATGATAATCTCTGCGGCAGCCCGGCCTCCGTAAATGTGGTCGGAACCTACCATGGGAATCTCCGGTCCGAAATCCTGATCCAGAGACACGATCGTCCTCTTTCTTTTTAAGTATTCTTCCACATGAAGGGTATGGGAACCGGTTATGATCCCGTCTACCATATTCCGGTCCAGCATATTCAGATAATCCAGTTCCCTGTTGCTGCTTCCTATGGTATTGCAGATCATCACTTTATATCCTGCTTTATAAAGAGCAATCTCTGTCTCCCTTGCAAAAGCGGAAAAAAAAGGATGATCCAGATCCGGAACCAGAACGCCTATGATACCTGTCCTGTTTTTAAAAAGATTTCTTGCCAGCTCATTTGGGGTATATTCCAGCTCACGGATCGCTGACTCAATTTTTTTTCTTGTATCTTCTGCAACATATCCGCTGCCATTGATCACTCTTGACACAGTGCCGACTCCTACGCCTGCTTTCTGCGCTACATCTCTGATACTTGCCATAATTTCCTTCCTGATAAACCCTGCAGTTCTTCATCTTTCCACTGATTTATTACTTCTGACTTCGCTTACAGCAACGACTTTAATTTCTGTGTATACACTGTTCTGCTGAAGTACTGCCTGAATATGATAATCTGTTCTGTTATAGTCAAATATTATAACATATTCTTTTCGCTTTACAATCTGTCCAGTGTATGAAAATAAACGGATTTTTCGTCAATCTGTGCGCCCTGTATCACATATTAATAAAAAAATTTCTGGTTTTCTGAAGTTTTTATTCTTTTTGTTCCGTTATAATATAATGAACGGGAGAAAAAATGCCGGGAAGCTTCATTGCCGCTCATTATCCAGGCAGCATCAGGAAGGGGGATGATCGTATTTCGCAGGAAGAATATTTGAAATATCTGCTGGAGCAGTATCAGAATCTGATCTACTCCATCTGTCTGAAATCCGTAGGAAACCCTTTTGATGCAGAAGATCTGACCCAGGAAGTGTTTCTGTCTGCTTACAAAAACCTTTCCCGTTTCGACGGCACCTATGAAAAAGCATGGCTGAGCAAAATCGCTGTACGCAAGTGTCTGGATTTTCTGAAGGCAGCCGGGCGGCGCAGTATTCCCACAGAAGATACTTATTTTTCTCAGATACCGGACACATCCTCTACTCCGGAGGCCCTGTATCTGAAAACAGATTCTGACCGGCAGGTATATACCCTGTGCCAGCAGCTCAAAAGCCCCTATAAAGAAGTTGCTGTTTCGCATTTCTGTAAACAGCTTACTGTTACAGAAATCGCCCGGCAGACTCAGAAAAATCCAAAAACCATCCAGACACAGCTTTACAGGGCAAGGGCAATGCTGAAAAAACTCCTGGTTCCGCCGGGAAATGTCAATGAAAGGAGAGTCTGATATGCATATTCAGGAAACATCTCTGAAAAAATTTACAGACAGTGATGCTGTGACTACAGAAGAAATGATTGACTTTCTGGAGCATCTTGATCAGTGTGACTTCTGTCTGGAACAGATGATCGAAGAAGAAATCCAAAATACCTGTCAGCCGGCTCCGGACTATCTGGCAGAACAGATTCTGAACCGCGCAGCCGCACCGGACGTTCAGGCAGCAAAGGCGGTTCGCACAACGTCCCGGAAAATGCAGCTTTTTTATTATGGACTTCGCACTGCAACAGGTGTGATCGCCGCACTTTTTCTTCTTTTTGTGATTCAGCAGGCAGATTTCAGTACTTTTTCCAGGGTTTCTATGCCGGAATTCGATAAATCTGCCGTATATACAGAAGACAGCGCTCACCCGGAAACACTTTCACGGTTTTCACAGAATATTTCCACAGGGCTTTCACACAGCTCCGATAAACTAAGTGATTATATGCGAAATTTTTCAAATAAAATCTTAAATGGAGGCGATTTAAAATGACAAAACAAAAAAAGGGACTTTTGCTGTTTATCTGCTCACTGATCCCGGGCGCAGGAGAAATGTACATGGGCTTCTTTAAACAGGGAATCAGTATTATGCTTATGTTCTGGGGCACTGTTGCACTGGCAACACTGTCTGCACTGAGCTTTATCATAATGCTTCTTCCGATTATGTGGTGCTACAGCTTTTTCCATGTGCACAATCTGAAATCCATGTCTGAAGACGATTTTTATGCTGTGGAAGACAGCTATCTTCTCCACATTGACCAGTTTATCGGAAATGCCGATCATTTTGTTAAAAAGTACCGCAAACTGATTGCTGCTTTCCTGATCATCTTCGGTATATCTATTTTATGGGACAATCTGACAGGGCTGATCTGGTGGCTGCTTCCGGATGGTGTGGCAAATGTTCTGATGGATCTGTTTTATAACGTTCCGTCTATTATCATTGCTCTTGCTATTATTGCTGCGGGCATCCACATGCTTAACACAAAGAAGCAGGAGCTTGACAGCGAAGAGACTTCAGAAAAACCCCGGAAGGAAGAACACTACTGGGAGCCTTATCGTCCTTATCAGCAGTCCCGGGAGGAAACAACTGAAGCTTCAGCCACTGAAACACAAACGCCGGAATCCTCAGAATCGACAGTTGTTTCTGAGAAATCTTCTACTGATACATCCAGCGCTCAGACAGTTACTGAGTCCGCAGAGTCTGCTCCGGCTTCTGAGGAAGCTTCTGCCGGAACAGAAAAGACAAACTGACCCCTGAATGTCTTCACAATCCAGATCAGCTATAACTGCTGAAAACAAATTCAAAAAATATCAAAAGCAAAGTAAATTTTACCCTGCCAAAAACGGAAGCCGTCCTTTGATAAATCATCAGGACAGCTTCCGTTCTTATTATAAATATTTCTTCTGTTTACAGGTATTTCTTCTATATAATATATTACAGATTTTTCGTTACGCGAAGCCTTGTCATTGCCCGTGCCAGAGCCAGCTGATTCATGTGGTATTCCTGAATGCTCTGCTTCTGACGGAGCTGTTCCTCAGCATGTTCCTTTGCCTCCTGTGCTCTGCGAATATCAATTTCTTCCGGTCTTTCCACAGAAAGGCAAAACAGCTTTGCACGGTTATTGATCATTTCCACAAAACCACTGCTGACTGCTGCAACCACCTTGTTTCCGTCAGCATCTTCATACCGAAGCTCACCGGGAACAATTGCTACAATCACATTTGCATGATGAGCCAGAAAAGCCTTTTCTCCATCCTCTACAGGAACAACCAGAGATCTGGCGCGTCCGGCATAAGCCAGCTTATTGCTGGCATAGATTTCCAGGCCAAATGTACTTTCCATGAACTTCACTCCTTACTGTTCAAGGGTTTTTGCTTTTTCAATAACCTCGTCAATAGTTCCCACATTAAAGAATGCATTTTCAGGATATTCATCCATCTCTCCGTTTACAATGGCCTTAAATCCACGGATGGTTTCTTTCAGCGGAACGTATCTTCCGGGGATTCCGGTAAAGTTTTCCGCTACATGGAAGGGCTGGGATAAAAATCTCTGTATCTTTCTTGCACGATGTACTGTATTTTTGTCTTCATCAGACAGCTCTTCCATACCAAGAATTGCAATAATATCCTGCAGTTCCTTATATTTCTGAAGAATTTCCTGAACACGGCGGGCAACCTCATAATGTTCCTCTCCTACCACGTCTGCTTCCAGAATACGGGAAGAGGATTCCAGAGGATCCACTGCCGGATAAATACCCTGCTCAACAATTTTTCTGGATAATACGGTTGTTGCATCCAGATGGGCAAAGGTTGTTGCCGGAGCCGGGTCTGTCAGGTCATCCGCCGGGACATATACAGCCTGAACAGATGTAACAGAACCTGCTTTTGTAGAAGCAATGCGCTCCTGAAGCTCTCCCATTTCTGTAGACAGTGTAGGCTGATATCCAACTGCGGACGGCATACGTCCCAGAAGCGCAGACACCTCAGAACCAGCCTGTACAAAACGGAAAATATTATCAATAAACAAAAGTACGTCTCTGTGTTCTGTATCACGGAAATACTCTGCCATAGTAAGACCTGTTTCCGCAACACGCATACGGGATCCCGGCGGCTCGTTCATCTGTCCGAACACCAGGGCAGTTTTTTCAAGAACTCCTGATTCTTTCATCTCACTCCACAGGTCATTTCCCTCACGGGAACGCTCGCCTACACCGGTAAAAATAGAATAACCGCCATGCTCAGTTGCAATATTCTGGATCAGCTCCTGGATCAGCACGGTTTTACCTACTCCGGCGCCTCCGAACAGACCAATCTTTCCGCCTTTTGCATAAGGTGCAAGAAGGTCAATTACCTTAATTCCTGTTTCCAGGATCTCAACTGCCGGGCTCTGATCCTCAAAACTTGGCGGATCTCTGTGGATGACCCAATGTTCCTTATCCTCCAGAGATTCACCGCCGTCCACAGTTTCTCCAAGAACATTAAAAAGTCTTCCCAGGGTGCAGTCTCCTACCGGAACCTTGATTCCGCTTCCTGTGGCAATTACTTCTCTGTCTCTCTGAAGTCCCTCACTGGCACTTAACATAATGCAGCGCACTACGCGGTTTCCCAGATGCTGTGAGACTTCCATAATACATTTTTTTCCGTTGTTTTCCACTTCCAGGGCCTCCCGGATATCCGGAAGCTCCCCCTGCTCAAAAACAACATCCACAACAGGTCCCATAACCTGTACAATTTTACCTTTATTCATCCTTGTCACTTCCTTCTCTGGGCTTTTGCGCCGCTGATAACCTCTGTGATTTCCTGTGTAATGGCCGCCTGCCGTGCACGATTAAACTGAATGGAAAGATCCTGCAGCATCTTTTTTGCGCTGTCTGTGGAAGACTGCATTGCAGTCATTCGCGCATTATTTTCACTGGCATAGGCTTCTACCAGACATCCGTAAATAACACCTGTCAGATAATTGGGAATCATTGTATCCAGAACCACATCTGCAGAAGGAAACATTTCAATCTCCTCCTGTGGAGCTCCCGCCGGAATCTGAGCCGGTGAAAAACTTGCTTTTTTCAGCGGAAGAAGCTGCATATCCACAGGTTCCATCACTGCCGCATTTTGCATCTGAGTATAAATAATATGTACCTCATCCAGCTCACGGTCAAGAAAAGCTCTTACAATTTCCTCACTGATCAGTCTTGCTCTATGCATAGTTGGCTTCTGCACAGTATAACGAAAGCTTCCGTCTACATCTGCACTTTTCTTTTCATAATACTGACGGCCTACCATTCCAAGTACATACAGCTTGTGATAACCCGGAGTTTTTTCCATAAACTCATCTGTCAGCTTTGTAATATTGTGGTTATAGGCTCCTGCCATTCCTTTATCTCCGGTTACTACAATAATTCCGGTTTTACGCTCCTGCTGAGGTACAAGATGACGAACACTGAAAAAAGGATGCTGGATATCCGGAATATGACGCAGAATTCTGGCAATAGCAGCCTGCATATTATAAAAATATGGCTCTGTATCCTCCAGTACCTTTTTGGCTTTCTTCATTTTTGAAGAGGAAATCATGTACATGGCATTGGTGATCTTCATGGTATCCTGGACGCTTTTTATTCTGCTCTGTATTTCTCTTGCGTTTGCCATAGGTTCCTCCTGCTCTTAATTATTCTGCAGCTGAACGGCTTCTGAATTCCTCTGCAATCTGAAGGATCTTTTCTCCCAGTTCATCAGAAAGCTGTTTTGACTCATTGATCTCTCTTCCCACTTCCGGATAAACATTGTCAAAGTATTCCAGCAGCTCCTTCTGATACTGCTTGATCTTTTTTGTCTCCACATGCACAAAGGCTTTATGCGTAGCTGCCCACAGGGTGATTACCTGCTCATGGAGTTTCAGCGGGCTGCAAAGAGGCTGTTTCAGAAGTTCCATCAGACAGCTTCCATAAGTAAGCTGCGCCTTTGTGGCCTCATCCAGATCTGAACTGAACTGAGTAAATACTTCCATTTCTCTGTACTGAGCCAGATCAATACGAATACTTCCTGATGCCTTTTTCATAGCTTTGGTCTGAGCGGCACCGCCTACACGGGATACAGAAAGACCTACATTGACTGCCGGGCGCATGCCTGCAAAAAACAGGTCGCTTTCCAGGAAGATCTGCCCGTCTGTAATAGAGATTACATTGGTTGGTATATATGCAGATACATCTCCTGCCTGTGTCTCAATGATCGGAAGCGCTGTAATGGAGCCGCCTCCTGATTTTTCATTCAGACGGCTGGATCTTTCCAGAAGTCTGGAATGAAGATAAAATACATCTCCGGGATAAGCCTCACGGCCCGGAGAACGTTCCAGAAGAAGGGACAGAGCACGATAAGCAACCGCGTGCTTGGAAAGATCATCATAAACGATCAGAACATCTTTCCCCTGATACATAAAGAACTCTGCCAGGGCTGTTCCTGCATAGGGAACAATATACTGAAGAGGCGCACAGTCACTTGCTGTAGAGGAAAATACAGTTGTATATTCCATTGCCCCGTGTTTTTCAAGAGTGGAAACAACCTTTGCAACAGTAGAAGCCTTCTGTCCCACTGCCACATAAATACAGATCACATCTTTTCCTTTCTGGTTCAGGATTGTATCAATAGCCAGAGAGGTTTTTCCTGTCTGTCTGTCGCCAATGATCAGCTCACGCTGTCCGCGTCCGATAGGAAACATGGAATCAATAGAAAGGATTCCTGTTTCAAGAGGAACTGTTACGGATTTACGGTCAATGATTCCCGGCGCAGGATATTCAACAGGACGATACTCTTCCTCTTTGATCTCTCCCTTTCCATCTACCGGAGCGCCAAGAGCATTGACAATCCTTCCGATAAATCCGTTTCCAACAGGAATGCCTGCCTGTCTGCCGGTTCTGGATACCTTTGATCCTTCACGGATTCCGGAATCACTGCCAAACAGAATGCATCCCATACTGTTTGTGCGGATGTCCTGAACCATTCCTTTCAGACCATTTTCAAAAACCACGACTTCACCGTACATGGCATGATCTATACCATATACTGTGGCGATTCCGTCACCTACGGAAATAACAGTACCGACCTCCTGGTTTTTGCTGATCTCGTCATAATTCTCTATTTCTTCTTTCAGAATTGAAATAATCTCATCTGGATTAATTGTACTCAAACTGTTCACCTCCGGGTCAGTTTCTGTTCCAGTCTGCGGCAGCGTCCCCGCAGACTCCAGTCATATTCTTTACCGCCTGCCTGGAGTATAAATCCACCGATCAGGCTTTTGTCCTCAATTATCCGAATCTCTACCTTCTGTACCTGAAATTCTCTGCACAGAAAATTCCGGATCCCTTCCAGCTGTTCATCTCCGGGCGGTGTCACACAGATCAGAACTGCCTGCAGGACACCTGCATCTTTTCTGCAGAGTTCCTGATATTCATTAAATATTTCATCAAAAAGATCTGTTTTATGATATCTGCAGGCAACCTTCACAAAACTTCTCATATCCTGAGGAACAGTTCTGTCTATGATCCGGCTTTTTGCCTCAAACGATACCAGCGGATTTCCCAGGCACTGTGTAAGCTCCGGGTTCTCCTGAAAAAGATTTTCTGTTTCCTGAACAGTTGTTATGGAAACAGGCATCCCATACAGAACTTTTGCATAATTAACAGCTGCCGTTGTCATTGGGATCACCTGCTTTTTCTATAAATTGGTCATACATGGAAAGATCCTGTTCCTCGCCGGCCTGGCTGCCTACAATTCTGGCTGCAGCTTCCATTGCCAGCTTCCCGATCTCGCCCTGCATCTGTCTCATGGCATACTCACGCTCAGCCGCAATATCTGCCTGGGCTTTGGCAAACAACTGATCCGCCTGAACCCTGGCTTCCTCCGCAGTGCGTTCTGCCTGAGTTTTTGCTTCCAGTTTCGCCTGTTCCACAATCTGATATGATTCTTCTTTTGCTGATTTCAGAGCATTCTCATATTGTTTCTGCAGCTGATTTGCTCTGTCCTCTGTCTTTTTTGCCTCCTCAAACTGCTGTTCTATCATTTCTTTTCTCTGATCCATGATCCGGATCACGGGTCCGAACAGAAACTTTTTCATAAGGATGTAAAGAACAAGCAGATTGATGATCGTAAAGACAAGATTCAGATTAATTTGAATCATCGTCTGTACCTGCCTTTCTGTTTTTGTAACAATTTATCAGCCAAGCATAACAACGATCAAAAGACCTACTACGAAACCAAAAATAGCAGTACCTTCGGCAAGGGCGCATCCAAGAAGAAGGTTTTTGCTGATCTTGCTCTCTGCCTCAGGCTGTCTTGCAATTGCCTCAACTGCCTTAGATGTTGCCAGACCAATACCAATACCTGCTCCAATACCTGTTAAAGCTGCAATACCTGCTCCGATAGCGATTAAACTTGTCATGATTTTTTCCTCCTGAGTTTTCATTAGAATTGTTAAATAAATGTGACTGTGCTGCCTGTGCAGCGATTATTCCATTGTTTCTTTCATGAACATGGATGTTAAAAAGACAAAAATATATGCCTGTATAAAACCGTCAAAGAAATCAAAATACAGGCTGAATGGAATTGGCAGAATTGCCGGGCATACAAACTCGACAAGCGCCATTACTACAAACCCTCCGAGAATATTACCAAAAAGTCGGAAACAGAGGGCAGTGGGACGAATGAGGACCTCCATAATATTCATCGGGAGCATAACCGGTATCGGATCCAGAAAGCTCTTAAAAAATCCTTTCAGACCCTTTTTATGGATGCCGCAGTATTCAATGAGAAACATACTCATAACTGCAAGTGCCAGCGTAACATTCAAGTCCTTTGTAGGCGGCTTTACACCAAAGATACCTGACACATTGGAAACTCCCAGATAAATAATTACTGTCATCATGTACGGGATATACCGATCTCCGTCCTCTCCCAGGATTCCCCGGAAAAAGTTTCTCAGAGCGCCGATTCCCGATTCCAGAAGAAGCTGTTTTTTTCCAGGATTTTCAACTTTCAGATTCCTTACCAGAATCAGCGACAATACTACCAGCACTGCCATGATCACCCAGGTAACTACAACTGATTCAAATACCGGTATTCCTTTTCCAATCGGAATGGTAAAAACCGTCTCACAGTTCAGCTCTTCTTTTAACACATCTGTTAAACTGTTCGTTTCACTCCCTCCTTTTCTTTCAGTCTGAGATTTGGTCAGACCGCTTTTTTTCGATTCCTTTATTTTACTCTTCACTCCCTGAAAGTCAATATTTTTCTCTACTATTTTGTACAAAAAAATGGATGATTTTTTATGCAAATCATCCAATTTTATTTTGACTATCTATATTTTCAGCGACACCTCTTCGTAGGACAAAATACTCTCCGAACCGTCTGTTTCCAATACTTTCAACCTTCCATCCCGGCATATTTGAAGGGCTTTTACAATCCGTTGCCCTGAATTGTCCATAATACGGATTCTGCGCCCCACGACCATACTTCTGTCTATATATTCCCCGGGAATACAGAGCTTCTGTGTCTCTTTCAGAAGATGATCGATCACTGCTGCCGCCAGTTGATTTCTGTTTATTCCGGCAGCTTCTTCCCGGCTTTTATAAAGAGCGCCGGCAATCCCGTCCAGTTCTGCCGGATACCCTTCCTCCGGTTCATAAATATTCAGCCCGATTCCTACAACCGCAAACTCAATGTCCCCACTTTCAAAATCCGTAACTGCCTCTGTAAGAATCCCGCATACCTTTTTATTGCGATAATAAAGGTCATTTACCCACTTGATGTCAAGTTCTTTGCCTGTCAGTTCTTTTACTGCTTTATAAACAGCCACTGCCGCCTCTGCTGTCAGAACAAGACTTTCCTGAAGGCTTCCCTCCGGTTCCAGAATCACACTGAGATACAGCCCCGCGTCATACGGTGAATAAAACTCCCGTCCCCTCCTGCCTCTTCCAGCCGTCTGCCTGTAAGCAAGCACTGCGCTTCCATGACCTGCCTTCCCGGTTATCGCCGCCTGTTTGGCAATTCTGTTGGTAGATTCTGTCTCCGGATAAACTTTCAAAAAAACATCCGGCTTTGTCAAAAAAGGCCGGATACCCTCTTCTGCCATTTTATTGCTGTCTACGGACAACATATATCCTTTATTGGGGCCTGCTGCAATTTCATAGCCTTCCTCACGAAGAGTCTTTACTGCTTTCCACACTGCAGCTCTTGTACACTGAAGCTCCTCCGCGATTCTTTCTCCAGATATAACTGTACCCTTATTTTTTTCCAGAAACTCCAGAAGCCTGGATTTTACTGTTATTTTTGTCCTCATTTCTTCCCTCATTATTTCTCAGCGCCTGTTTTAAAAAGGTTGTGTATTCTTTCCTGATCTTTTCAGGACCAATGATCCTTACTCCTTCTCCAAGACCTGCAAGCCAGCCAAAAAACTGCTTGCCCACACAGACATGAGCCTGAAAAAGAAAATGCTCTTCATCTGACTTTCTTATGGTAACCTCTGTACCAAACCGATCCAGAACTGTTCCGATCAGATGATTGTCAAATTCTGCTTTCAGCAGAACGTCTCTGCCGCCTGACATTCCAAACGCATCCATGGAAAATTTACCAAGCTCAAGATCCCGGAAAATCGCAGCTCCGTTTCTTTTTTCCTTTTCCAGCTGCATATCTTTCATTTTATCTGCCTGATAATGCTTGACAACTCCGCTGTTTTCATCCAGGCCAAGAAGATAATAACTGTCATCTCTCCAGAAGAGTTTCCACGGGCTTATCTTGCAGAAAGCTCCGTTTTTCTTCTGTCTGAGCTTTTTTTCAGATGTCCATTCATAATAAGAAAAGCTGATCTGCCTGTCTGCAGCAATGGCATTGCAGATCAGCTCAACATTTGCATATACTTCTCCATTTTCCGTTCTGTTCCCGCATTCTGTCAATGCCTGTTTCTGCATCTTCTTCGCCTGATAAATACTGGTCAGCCCTTCCAGTTTACGGATAAGCTTCTGTGCATATCTGGCCGGAATACAGTGAGAAGACTGAACCATGTCTGTGAGAAATTTTAATTCCGCAAATTCAAAAGTCCTCTCTTCCAGATAATATCCTGACACCTTTCCTCTTCGATTCAGAATATTAAGCCCAAACAGCCTCAAAGCCTCAATATCATCATAAATTGTCTTTCTCTCTGCATTAATGCCATAAGCCTGAAGATTGGCAATGATATCTCTGACCTGCATGGGATGATCCCTGTCAGATTTTTCTTCAAGAACCTTTTTTACATACAGGATCTTCAGCTTCTGATTAAATGATCTGGGCATAAACACACTCCTACCTGTCTGTCAGTCCCGCTACAACTCCAAAATATACTACCACAAATGCAAGAATCAATGCAATCCGGTCCACAGAATGAAAATCCACATGAAGAAACATAGCTCCAAGAATTATAATCTCCAAAGTCAGCACAATTCCCCAGAGCAAAGCCTTTCCTCCGGAAAGCTTTTCCTTTCCCTGTTTCCCGCGTCCTCTGCCGTATGAATCATATTTATCCGGCACAAATGCAGCCATTTCTCTGCCTGTTCTCTGCCCACTCTGCATCTTCAGTTCCTCCCTGTACAAACATATTTTCTGAACACTTCTTTTTGATAAAAAGGATTATATCACAAGCTATGTCCAATAAAACGGGATGAACTTATTTTTTTCGAATCTTTGTTCGTGAATGTCTGTTTCTACTTATAAAATCTGGGTCTGTTTGCAGTTTTCCACACCTTCTACGGTTCAATAACTATTTTTTCCACCTGATATTTCCCCGCATCCACATGCATAACAGCCATGGTGATCTCCTGATCAAATCTGCGTCGTCCGCAGCTTCCCGGATTAATCCACAGACGGTCATCAATTATTTTTTCAAAGTATTTATGGGTATGTCCGAAGACAACAACCTGAGCGCTTCCAAGCTCCCATGCCACATCTTTTTTATTATGTGTCATAAAAAACTCCACACCCTCAATGTTAAAACGGAGAGTCTTTGCCAGTCCCTCTGCCCAGTCTTTGTCATTGTTTCCCCGCACCACATAAACAGATGCCAGAGGACGGAGCTGATCAAGGATCTCCGGCTTATTAATGTCTCCCCCGTGTAAAATACAGTCGCAGGTTTTGAGAATTTCCAGAACCTCAGGACGCAGCAGCCCGTGAGTATCTGATATGATTCCTATTTTTTTCGCCATATTTATCCTCCGTTTCCCTGATAAATTTCCTTTATAAATTTTCCCGGGAAATTCTTTGGTAAGCTTCCTCAGGGAATTTCAACTAAAAGCAGGAAATTTGTACACTTTTTCAGAGTTTCTGTTTTATAGTTAATAGATTGTTATCCGGTTATGAGCAATCTCCGGATCTGTAAAAATGAACCCTACATGAGTAAATACTGATTTTGCTTTTATACTGGGGAATCTGGAATATACACATGCAAAAGAATTTTTCTTGTTGTAACAGCCTCCCTATTCTGGTTTATTATATAAAATTTCTAACAGTCTGTCCGCAAATTTTCTGTGTCCTTCCTGGGAAAAATGAACGCCGTCATATGCCACAGTAATTTCCCAGTCTCCTGTCCCTGTAAAATCCATGTTCAGCTCTTCAGCTACTTTACTGTATATCTTATCCAGCTTTTCCGCCTCCCGGCAGATTCGTTCCTCATCTACCCAGGCTCCCCGCTTTACAGGAGGAGGGGCAATCAGCCGGACTTTCATTTCCCGGTTATTAACTTCCAGTTGCTGAACCAGTATCTGAAGAAATTTTTTCATACGATTCCCTGCATCTTCTGCGGTAAATCCTGTCTCTGTCAAAAAATCGTTTGTCCCCAGCATGATCCATATTCTTATAGGCCCTTTGATTTTACACCAGTCTCTAAGCTGTTCACAGAAAAAGTGAATCTGAGAAGAATTATGAGGGATACAGCGTCCGTTTACTCCATGATTCTTTATGAGCCACCCGGATTTTTCCTGAAGAATGCCTGTCCAGCAGATATTTTCAGGATACCTGCCCCCTGTCAGCGACTGCGGATCATATCCGTAGGTATTAGAGTCCCCATAACATATGATTGTTCCCTTCATTTTTCTCTGTTCCTTTCGCTTCACCTTCATACACAATAGCATAAAAATAATTTCTGCTTCCAGAACTTTTTTTATGGCAAATCTCACAGCTGAGCATCCTACAGCCAATAACTGAAACGACATTTTTATAGTTATGCTTTGCTGTTCTGGCTTCGCATCCATGGTTTTACATCCATTATATTTATAAGGTTCCCTTATTCAAAATTTAATTTTTACCTGTTTACAGATACAATGACCCAAAATCCCACAATAACTTCTGCAACCAAAATCGCCGGCACACCCACAAAGAATTTTGCTTTTCTTGTTTTATGATGAAACACCTTCATTCCCAACAACGCTCCGATGCTGCCGCCCAGAACAGCCAGTCCCAGAAGCGCTTTCTCTGAAATCCTCCACTGATTCCGCACAGCTCTCTTTTTATCGATTCCATAGGCACAAAAAGCTATAATATTTATAAAAATCAGATACAAAGCAAAATATCTGTACATTAATTCTTTATCCTTTCAAAAAACCAAATACATGTCCCCAATATGTTTCCAAAATATCGTCCTGCGCATTAAAAATCTCATGCTTTGTTCCCGCCATCCTGATCAGAGTACAGGAGGTTTTTCCACAATTATTAATCTTTTCCGCAAAAATATCCTGCGCTTTTAATGAAACCAGGCTGTCCGTTTCTGCCTGAAACAAAAGTATTGGCGCAGCAATGTCCTTCCATGCGCTTCTCTGAAGATACCAGTTCATTTTTGCCGCATTATACAGCCACCCATAAGATGGAGAAAACGTCCGGCACTCAATATTATTCCTGCGGATCTCTTTATAACGTTCAAACCGTGGACGTGAAAGACCGGAACTTGTCTCAAACTGTTCCGTTCCGTCATATGGCTTCTGGCCTGCTACATACTTCATTTCTCTCCCTGTTCTGCAGGCTGCCCGGGAAATTCTGATTGCAGCAGGATAAGGGACATTTCCCGTCAGAGGACGGATCATCGGAGAAGACAAAATTACTTTTTTGTACATATAAGGCTCTCTTGCCGCAGCAATTGCCGCTACTGCCCCTCCCATAGAATGAGCGAATAAATACAGCGGCATCCCGGGATGCGCCTTTCTTATCAGCCTTGAAACTCTCAGAAAATCCCGGCTGTATCTGTTCCAGCGGTCCAAATGAACAAGCGACGGATCATCGGTAAGACGATAACTCAGTCCGTGCCCGCAATGCTCAGGAAAATAAACATGATAATGCTCCTGCAAAAAATAATAGATCAGCTCAGGATACTTCTGCGCAGATTCCGAAAATCCATGACTGATGACCACAACACCTCTGGCCTTATCTGCCAGATATCTTAACACATGAACTCTCCCCCTGTTTTCCGGCGCACATGGAATCCATGCCTCACTTACCCTACGTTCCAAATACGGTAAAACCTCATTTTGCATTTTCAAAACATATTCATTTTCATGAATAATTTTTCTATATCTGTCATCCCTCTGCATAGCGGTAATCTCCTCTCTGCTTCTTTCGTATAAGTAAAATTACAAAATTCTGGAAACCTTTCAAAAAACATTCATATACTTTTCCCTTTTTAATATGACATAAATCCTGGAGCACTTATTTTAGGATGGATTGCTGCATACATATGAACATGATCTCTGCATACTCATCTACTTGTCAGCGTTACCAGCTTCACCTAGCATAATTTTTTATTATTTATACCATATCTTTTTCCGTTTCTCCATACATTATATTTCCTCTGTATTTTTACATAAAACCCTATAAATGAACAAATGCAGAATTTTACACATTAGAATCCATAATATGTTGTCATGAAGAAACCTTAAACTCTATATGGAATCTCACAAAAACAAAGTAACGAAAATTTTGTGTACTTTTTCAAATTTATTCATTCATAGTAAAGGCAATAAGGACAGTACACTTCCAACGTGTGTATTATACTTTGATTATCCATTTGGATACCTCCTGAGCTCTGATATAGCCTGCGAAACCAGAAACCAGTATAACATAGAAATTTTTGTACTCTGGGTAATACCACAACTTTTCCGGTTTTCTCCTCTCAGACAGAGGCTTAGCAGACTTTTCATTCATAGCCAAAGAATTTCATAAGTCCCTGTTCACAGTAAATTCCAGCGACCTGAACTCTGTATGATTATAAAAGTTGTCCCATCTTTTTCAACTCATTTCTTCTTTTCTGATAGTCTGGCAGCTCCTGCTCTACAATAGCCCAAAATCTGGCTGAATGATTCATTTCTTTCCTGTGCGCAAGCTCATGAACCACCACATAATCCAAAAGCTCCTGAGGCATCAGAACCAGCTTCCAGTTAAAATTCAAATTCCCCTTCTGACTGCAGCTTCCCCATCTTGTCTTCTGCTCCCGGACTGTAATTCTTCCATAATCTACGCCCATTCTCTCAGCAAAAAACGCTGTCCTCTCCGGAAAAATCTTCAATGCCTTCTGAATCCCGTCTGCCCTCTCCTGTTCCGTGATCACATGCCTTTTACCGCTTAATTCCTGAATCCCGTCTTTCTGCTTTTCTATCCAGTCCAGATGCTCCCTGACAAAACGATCAATTTTATCTTCTGACAGCCTCAACGGCGCCCGCACCACCACTGTTCCGTCCCCCTTCACCTGAAGAGCAAGACTTTTTCTTTTGGAACGGATCAATTCATATTCTTGAGAATTTTCTTTCATTTTTGTATATTTATTCATCATTTTTCCATCTCATAAGCATTTCTATTTCTCCCGTAGCCTCATCTTCTGCCTCAGAACTGATCTCAAAACCATTGCGCAAATAAAATCTGACCGCTGCCTGATTCTTTTTATATACAGACAGACTCAGTTCCTTTTTCACAGATTTTGCATAATCCAGAAGCTCCCCTCCAATACCACAGGAATGAAACTTTTCATCCACAAAAATACCGGCAATATAGTTCTCCCTCATTCCAATAAATCCCCTGATATCGTCATCCTTCTCATACACATATACTTCCGCCTCCGGAAGCATGGAACGCACCTGCTGCCAGTTGCTCCGCCAGTATTCCTCCGAGATAAAATCATGAGCCTGTATATTAGAAAAAAGCCATATATCCATGACTTTATCAAGATCTGTTGACTTCATTTTTCGTATCATACGCCTGCCTCCGGTGGGTGATTTCAACAATGGAAATGCATAGAAAGCGGATAGAAATGAGGTTATCCAAATCCTCTGAATATTCTCATGAGACACTCCCACAGGGATGCCTGTACCAGACTTCTCATACACTTTCACTTCCGTAAAACTTAGTTGAATCTATTCATATTTTATCAATAAATATGCTTACTCTGTGTTCTATTCTGATTATATAATTTCCTTTTTCTTGCAATTGAATCTTACGGTGTGGAGCCGCCAGTCCGGTGTGACAAGCCCCATAATAATCAGTATTGAGCAATCACTATGAATCAATTATAGCAAAGAACAACAAAAAAACAATGAATTACTAACTTTAATTTACACTAAAAAAATTCCAATATCCGGTTTAAAAATACAGTTATTAGAAAAACAACAGACAATCACATAGACTGCCTGTCGTTTAAAATACTTCGTATCAATTTTTATTATTAAAACTCGTCTCACAGGAGATTAATTACAGTGATCTTAATATCATTTTCGCTACTTTTCATTGCTGTATTCGCCATATTTTCTGTCAAGATTTTGACTGGTATAAAAATTGTACTCAAATTGAACTCACGCCAACTTAACAAAAATTATTCTTTGATCAGCGGCATATTGATCAATTCCTGCAATTTTTTCTGCAATACTGCTTTATCCGGCAACTGCAGTTTATATTCTGCTACCATCATCGGAGACAGGTTTCTGCTCATCGCATGCTCCACTACTTCATCATCCTTAGAAGCACAAGGAATCATTCCCACACTTGGATTTTTATTCTCTTTCTTCTGACAATCTAATGCCTCCAGATAGAAATCCATTTTAGAGATATATTCCGGTTTGAATTTACCAATTTTCAATTCAAAAGCAGCCAGACACTTGAGTCCTCTATGGAAAAATAACAAATCAATTCGGAAATCTTCGCCACCGACCTGTACTCGATATTCTTCATCAATGAATGTAAAATCTTTGCCTACTTCCAGAATGAACTCTTTCATATTCTGAATCAGACCTTTTCGTAGATAAGACTCCTTGAAATTCTTTGGCAGATCAAGAAATTCAATAACATAAGAGTCCAAAAACGGATTCTCTTTCAATCCCTTTATTGGCTCCGGCAGGAGTTTTTCTTTGGATAGCATATATCTTTCGTAATAACCACTATTAATCTGTCTATCCAGCTCTTGGGCTGAATATGATTCCTTTATGCAAAGGGTTATATAAAAATGTCTCTTTTCTGCAGTTTTTGCTTTGGACATAATAGCAAGATGGTTACTCCAACTAATTTGTGTTAACAGTGTTGACACAAATTGTTTTGGATGTCCAACCTTTCTTAATATGCAATAAATAGAACAAAATACTTTTTGTTTTCACTATGTTTCTTAATACTCATTATATCCTTGATTATTTAGACTTTTCGGATTTTTCAATTCTACAACCTAAATTTTATAAATATCCTCTGTTTTTTGCCTCTTCAATTAATTTGGGTTGAATTAGCGGATATGTCCAATTTTCTACTAAATCATCCGTAATTAATATTTTCTCTATCTCACTATGTATTTCTTCAAAAGAAAATATATCTGCAAAGAAAAGCATGCCAAATGTTTCATCGTCAATGCTTTCACTTACTCTTGTTTT